>DATIWA010000552.1:0-3566 GCA_035465515.1 Candidatus Limnocylindrales bacterium
GGGCAGGCATCACGGGAGTGTTGCAGGAATTGCCGGTGCAGGTTGGGCAGCGGGTGACGCAGGGGACGATTCTGGCGAAGGTGGTGCAGCCGGACCATCTCAAGGCGGAGCTGAAGATTCCGGAAACCCAGGCCAAGGACATTGTGATCGGGCAGCAGGCGGAGATTGATACGCATAATGGCGTTGTGGCAGGCACAGTCAGCCGCATTGATCCGGCGGTGTTGAATGGCACAGTCACCGTGGACGTAAAGCTTGACGGGCCGCCGCCGAAAGGGGCGCGTCCTGACCTGAGCGTGGACGGGACGATCACGCTGGAGCGCCTGGACAACGTGCTTTACGTGGGCAGGCCGGCGTTCGGGCAGGAGAAGAGCACCGTCGGAATGTTCAAGATCGATGCGGACGGAAAGGGCGCGAGCCGGGTCCCGGTGGAACTGGGCCGCAGTTCGGTGAATACGATTGAGATTTTGCGCGGCCTGAAAGAGGGCGACCAGGTGATACTGTCCGACATGTCGCGCTGGGACAACGTGAATCGCATCCGGTTGGAGAAATAGACGCGAACGGCTGAAGTTACTGAACAAGGAGAGAAAGAACCGTGACGAATGGACAAACGCTGATCAGTCTGGAAAATGTCACCAAGGTTTTCTACACTGACGAAGTCGAAACGCATGCGCTTTCCGGCATCCATCTGAACATCAACAAGGGCGAGTATGTCTCGATTGCAGGCCCGTCAGGATGCGGCAAGTCAACACTGCTCTCGATCATCGGGCTGCTGGACTCTCCGACGGATGGCTCCTACATCCTGAACAGCCGGGCGGTCCAGGGGCTGGATTTTTCCGATCGGGCGCGCATCCGGAACCAGGAAATCGGTTTTATTTTTCAGAGTTTCAACCTGATCGGCGATCTCACGGTTTATGAGAACGTGGAGCTGCCGCTCACCTACCGTTCCATGTCCTCGGCGGAGCGCAAGAAGCGCGTGCAGGAGTCGCTGGAGAAGGTGGGCATGGCGCACCGAATGCGGCACTATCCGTCACAGCTTTCCGGCGGCCAGCAGCAGCGTGTGGCCGTGGCGCGCGCCCTGGCGGGTTCGCCCTCGATCCTGCTGGCGGACGAACCTACCGGAAACCTGGATTCGCGCAACGGCGAGGCGGTGATGGAACTGCTGCAATCGCTGCACCGCGAAGGCGCGACGATCTGCATGGTGACGCACGATGCCCGGTTCGCCCGGCATGCCGAACGGACCATCCACCTGTTCGACGGCAAAGTGGTGGAAGAGACGGAAGCGGCGAAGCAGGCGGAGATGGCATAGGCTTCCAATCATGGTTTCAAAAGGGCTGGGCGCAATGTCCAGCCTTTTTCATTTGAGGGCCACGGCAAGGCCGATTCCGTGGAGTAACATAAAGCGGCAAAGGGAGCTTGAGAAAAACAGGGCGATGAACCAACCCAATTCAACAGAGCGGCTGGATTCGTGGAAGGAAATTGCGACGTTTCTGCGGCGCGACGTGCGCACGGTGCAGCGATGGGAGAAAAAGGAAGCGCTGCCGGTGCATCGCCACCAGCACGAGAAGCTGGGATCCGTGTATGCGTATCCGGCGGAACTTAACGCGTGGTTTGCCGCGCGGCAGCCGTCCAGTCCCAGCGCCGACGCGCAGCAGGGCCGCGGCGACAAGATCAAGCTGGCAGTCCTGCCTTTCGTGAACCTGGGCGACAGCCGAGAGGACGAGTACTTCACGGACGGGCTTACCGACGAGATGATCACGGAGGTGACGAGGCTGCAGCCGGAACAACTGGCGGTCATCGCGCGGACGACGGCGCTGCACTACGATTCCAGCAGCAAGTCCCTGGAACAGATGAAGAAGGACCTGGGCGTGGACTACGTGCTGGAAGGGCGCGTGCGCCGGGGAGGCAGCCGGGTACGAATCACCGTGCAGCTCAGTGAAGTCCAGGACCAGACCCAACTCTGGGCGGAAACCTATGAACGCGACTTGAGCGACATGCTGAGCGTGCAGGCGGAGATTGCGCGCGCCATTGCGGGGGAGATCCACCTGGCCTTGAATCTTCCCGAGAGCAAGCGCCTGGAGGAATTGCAGAAGGGCCAAAGGCGCGTCCGGCCGGAGGCCTATGACGCGTACTTGCAAGCTCGATACCACCTGCATGAGATGTCGGCTGCGGGGATCAGCAGGAGCATTGAAGATTTTCAGAGGGCGGTCCATGCGGATTCGAGTTATGCTCCGGCGCACGCCGGACTGGCGAGCGCCTACGCGCTGCTGGCAATCGCGCCGTTCGATCTGATGCCGCCGCGAGAAGTCATGCCCAAAGCCGAAGCGGAGGCGCGGAAGGCGCTGGAACTGGATGGTTCACTGGCGGAGGCCCACGCGGCGCTGGCGCTGGTGGAGCACCATTATCACTGGAACTGGAAGGCGGCAGAAGAAAGCTACCGGCGCGCCATTGAACTCAATCCCGATTACGCGGCGGCCCATCTCTGGTATTCATGGCTGTTACTGGCTTTGGGAAAGAACGGGCCGGCGATGGAAGAGATAGAGCGCACCATGAGAATCGTCCAGGAGACAGATCCGCACCGTCTGATTGCCGTGCACGCCACCCGGGCGCAGGCCTATTACTTTCAGCGGGAGTTTGAACGCGGAGCGCGGGAGTGCGAAAAGGGCCTGGAACTGGATTCCGCCCATTTCATGCTGCGCTATATCCTGGGGCGCTGCTACATGAGGATGGGAAAGAACGAGAAAGCCATAGAACAGTTTCAGGCGGCTGCAGACGAACGGGGCGAAATACCGTTGGTGGATGCTGCCCTGGGGCTTGCTTATGCAGTCAACGGCCGCCAGGAAGAAACGCAGAAAGTGGCGGAGTCGCTCAGAATTACGCTGGGCAAGCGCTATGTTCCGCCAACCTATTTCGGCATGCTCTATGCCGGCGTTGGCGACCGGGAGCGGGCCATCCGCTGGCTGGAAAAGGCGTTCAAGGAGCGGGCGGACGGCCTGACATGGCTGGCCGTGGAGCCGATGATGGACGATCTCCGTTCCGACCCGCGAATGCAGGACTTGATTGAGAGGATCGGGCTGGAGGCGTAGCCGCAGGGAACAGCCGCGGCAGATTGCACGGATGCTCGCGCACCGACGGTCGGCACCTCAATTGGGACGACTTTAGCGAGTTTGTCCTCCTGTGGCCGTAGCGGCCTGTTGTTCAGGTTTGTCGCCGGCGGGAGTGTCATGCAGTTCATTGGAGCGAGCTTCAATGAAGCTGATGAGGTTTTCGGCGTCGATTTCACTGAGACGCAGGTTGGGCATCTTGACCTGGTTGTACTTCTTGAACAGGGCCACGGCAATGGGATCCCTGCGCTTCAGGGCCTTGTCCGGCCCAGTGATGAAGCTTTTGAGCCAGGCGCGCTCGCGCTGGCCGGTGATATGGGCGAGGTCCGGGCCGATGCCATCACCCTGGCCGATGGTGTGGCAGGCAGCGCATGAAGTCCTGAAAAGCGCACCACCCCGCTCGAATTCGGCAGGGGGAACGGCGGGCCTTTGCGCGTAGCTCTTTACCGGCCTTGTATGCTTCCA
>DATIWA010000553.1:0-2610 GCA_035465515.1 Candidatus Limnocylindrales bacterium
CGGACGCCAATGTCAGCGCCAATACGGGCGCCAATGGCGAACGCCAGTGCCTATACCAATGCCCGGTGTGAGTGCCGGCTCTCAACGTGGGTACTGATGCCACTGTCGCTCGCCAATGCCGGTCGCCAATGCCCGCAGGTGTCTTTGGAAGACATGCTTATTTCTAAAAACCAAATAGACAGGCTTAATTTTAAAACCGAACAGACAGGCCTATGGGTCTTTTATCGAACCATGGCATGTACGGGGGTGGCTTTCTGCTGTCCTGCGGGTTTGCGGCGCACAGGGTGGTCTCAAGAGGATGTCAATTCGGGCGGGCTCGAGTGCGATCAATATGACTGGACAATTGCACGAGGGCGTTTTGCAGGAGCCTGAGGGCGATCAACCATCGCCGGCGGCATTCTTCGTCTGAGTCGCCGAAGCCGGACACATAAATGGTGATGGCAAACCCCAGGTCCGAATCGTCGCCGCTTTCCTCAAGGTGATTCCCCTCAGAATGGTAATGGCAATGGCGCAGGACGCATTCAATGGAAGCCGGCAACTCCGGGGCACGCGCCAGCAAAGCACAGAGGTCTTTCACAAATTCTTCATGCGCGTTGAAGTTCAGCCGGCTCCCGGGCGCGACGAAGAACAGGTCCACGTAGGACACAAATTTCTGCGGCGCGGCAAAGACCTGCTCTTCGGCTGAGATGTCGCGGCTCGACCAGGCATCGCATTTCGCGGTCTGGAGCGGGAAACCAGGGGCGTTCATGCGCAGGAGGAAGTCGCGAAATTCGGGCAAGCCGCTGACTTCCGCGATCCGGCTGATCAGCGAGGGATCGGCTTTCAGATCGTAGTAGCGCAACCGGGCATCGTCCGATGTCCACGGCACTTCAAGGGCGGGATCATCGCGACCGAGTTCGACTGAATAGTCGGCCTGCATCAGACAAGCCCGCACGTGGCCAGAAAAGATATGATCTGGCGTTCCGCCCACCGGCCATCGTAGCCGTTGGGCCGGGCGAGGAAAGCGCAGTGGCCGCCGTGCCGGGTCTCCAGCAGGGTCACATGGGGATTGGAGAGCATCTTTTCGCGTGTCTGGGGAAGGAGACGGATGAAGGGATCATCCTGGGCGTGGATCACCAGCGCGGGCACGGAGATTTTTTCAATAACGCGAGCAGCAGCGGCGCGGGTGTAATAATCCTGCGCTCCAGAGAAGCCGCAATAGGGCGCGGTGATGAGATCATCAAAGTCCCGAATGCTTCTGGGAAAGCGGGCCAGTTTTCTGCTGTAGAGATCGGGGAAAAGCGAGGCTTTGCGCCGGTAGCGGCGCATCAGGCTGAGCAGGAATTTCCACTCATAGACGCGATTGGCCGGCTGGTGCATGGCGTCGGCAGAGGGCCCCAGGTCGGCCGCGGGCGAGACGGCGGCAACAGCTTTGACCTCCGCGGGAAAGTCTGCTCCCCAGTCGCCTGCCATCTTCAATACAAGATTGCCGCCCATGGAGTAGCCGACGGCGGCGACCCGCTCCAGCCGCTTCTGTTCCACCAGGGTGCGCAAGACGGCGCTGACATCACCGGAGAGGCCGGAATGGTACAGAGTCGGGGTGAGCAGCTCGGTGCCGCCGCAGTTGCGCATGTTCATGCGGACCACGTTCATCCCCGCGGCCCAGGCTTTGCTCCCGGTGCCAATGACGTATTGCGACAGGCTGGAACCTTCCAGGCCGTGGACAATGATCACCGTGCCATGCCGCTCCGGCTGCGGATGCCAGTGGCAGTGGCACAATACCTGTACGTCCTCTTCCACCTGGAACAGTTGATCTTCCGGGGCGGGAAGGCCGTTCACGCGGGGCAAAAAGTTGCCGGCCAGGGTCTGCACATGTCCGTTGCGCAGAAAGCGGCGGGGCACAAACGGCTCAAACGGGGTCGGGCTGACGGAAACAGGCATAAAAAGACAGGGGTGACCTTATATAATATGGATGCGCAACATTTTAACCGAGCTGACTTTTTATGCCGATCTTCGAATACATCTGCCAGGACTGCGACCACCAGTTTGAAAGCATTGTGCTGGGGCACCGGAAGCCCGCGTGCCCGAAATGCGAGAGCAAAAAGCTGAAGCAGAAGCTTTCCAGCTTTGCCGTGGGGGGAGAAAAGTCGTCGTCCACCCGCAGCGCGGGCAATTGCGGCGGCGGCACTTGAGGCGTTTCAAGCGGGCCGGGCGCCTGCTCCATCAACTGAGTGAAATTCGTGTAAAATGAAATCCTACCGTTACGGTGGGTATAGTTCAGTGGCAGAACGCCAGACTGTGGCTCTGGATGTCGTGGGTTCGACCCCCACTACCCACCCCAGATATCTTATTTATAATCAATAAGTTAGACGATTAATCCATGTCGGGAAAGTGTGAGATCCTGGCATGGATTTCTTCTTCTGCCGGCGAGAATGTTGCAGCTAAAGGCGTTCGTGGGTCGTGTCGTGGGTAACAGACCCACTACTCAAAATCAGCAGGTGCCGCGCTGACTGCCTTGTCTCTTGGAAACATTTGAGAGTAGATGCTGGTGAAGGTATGCTGTAGGCAAGCATGTCCAGAAAGCCTGCTCCCACGAAAGCCACTGGTGGTGGTGGATTCACGTTTGCGGAT
>DATIWA010000554.1:0-10953 GCA_035465515.1 Candidatus Limnocylindrales bacterium
CCCCGTCAAACGTTCCTTCAGGCGTGAAGGTGCCGACATGTATTTCGTAAATGATGTAGTCGTTGAGCGGCAGACCGCGCCAGTCGCCGTCGGTCCAGCAAAACTTTTCCGGATCCACAACCTCTGTGGATGTATGAACACCTTGCGGCAAAAGGCGCGAGACAGGGTCAGGCACGGGCGCGTGTTGGCCAATGAGGTATGAGTACCTGTCGCCTGCGCGGGCGAAGGCCCGCAACATGAACTCATCGTCCCCGGCGAATTGCATGGCATGTTCGCTTGTGCCATCCTCGTTGGCAAGACGCAGCCTCACGCCCGCGGCCGCAGGGGCCCACACGCGAAATTCGCACAGATCGCCTTCCAGCGAGGCGCCCAATGAGCCGGCTATTTTTCCTGTCAAGTGGCTTTTCATCATGCTTTTCACGTATGGTGAGACGGATTTCACCATGACTGAGATGCTCACTCCCCAAAAACCGCCTCTGGTCCTCGCCTCGGCTTCACCGCGCCGGCAGGAGCTGCTACGCGAAGCCGGCATTGCTTTTGAAGTGGATCCCGCACACATTCCGGAAGAGCGCCGGCAAGGCGAGGCCCCTCTGGATTATGCCTTACGCCTGGCCAGGGAAAAGGCGCTGGCAGTGGCGCGCAAGCAACCGCACAGACACGTGCTGGGAGCGGACACGATTGTGGTGGCGGGCGATGAGGTGCTGGAAAAGCCGCGCGATCATGACGACGCGGCACGGATGCTGCGCCTGCTCTCGGGTAGAGGGCATCAGGTGACGACTGCCGTCTGCCTGGCTCTTCCCGATGGACGCACGGATACCCGCGCCTGCACGACGCAGGTTTTTTTCCGGGAAATCCAAGAACAGGAAATCGAGCGGTACGTTACCAGTGGCGAACCGATGGACAAAGCCGGAGGCTACGCCATCCAAGGCGGGGCGGCTCGCTGGACCGACCGCATGGAGGGGGAATATTCCAATGTGGTAGGGTTGCCTCTGTCATTAGTAACAGAGATGTTACGCGCTAACGGCCTGCTTTAGTTTTTTTGTTACCGGCTACTTCTTGTCCGCGGGCTGCGCAGGAGTCGAAGACTCCTCACCTTCCTTCATTGCGCCCTTGAAATTCTTAATGGCATCGCCCAGGCCCTTGCCCAGATCGCCCAGCTTGCTGGGACCAAAGAAGATGAGTGCAATTACAAGAATGATCAGCAGTTCCGGAATTCCAAGTTTTCCACCAAACATTTTCTACTCCAATCGGAACCGCCAGACTAATGAGCGTTCCGTTCGTCCATTGTAGGGGTATCGTTCGGAAGTGATTGTAGGCCAATTTGAACGAGCGAGTCAAAGGAACATTGCGGGAAAAAGGACTTACAATAGTAATTTCTTAAGAGCTCTAATAAATCCTTTGTCTTCATATGTTTTCGATAAGCCGAACCAGCAGGGCCGTGCGCCGGGGTAATTCTTCCATAACAATGGATTCATGGGCCGCATGAGCGCCTTCACCCACGGCTCCGAGGCCATCCAGCGTGGGCACCCCCATGCCCGAGGTAAAATTTCCGTCTGAGCCTCCCCCGGTTGCGGCTTCATCAAGGTCCATGCCGAGAGGCCGGGCCAGTTCCTGCGCCATTCGGAAAAGGCGTGCTGTTCCCTCCGTGCGCTCCATGGGAGGACGATTCAGCCCTCCGCTGACCTCGAGCGTGCAACCGGAGTCAAGCGGCTTCAATGAGGCGAATTTTCTTTCCAACTCAGGGCCGTCCGCCGCGCGCGCGATTCGAATATCAACTTCCACGCAGGCCTCGGCGGCCACCACGTTGGTGCGAGTCCCGCCCTGGACGACGCCTGGGTTTACCGTAATGCCACGAGCCAGATCGGTGAATCCAGCGATGGCTACAACCTGCCGGGCAAGCTCCACCACGGCGCTGTGTCCTTTTTCAAAGTCCACGCCGGCATGCGACGCGCGGCCGCGAACACGCACCGTGTAGTCGCCCACGCCTTTGCGCGCCGTCTTCAGCGCGCCCGCGATTCCCTGCGAAGGCTCCAGCACCAGCACGGCCTCGCAGTCTTTGGCAGTGGCTTCCACCACAGGCCTGCCGGTGATGCTGCCTACTTCTTCGTCGGTATCCAGCAGCACGGTTACCGGACGATGATTTCCGGGGCCGCGGTTGCGCAAGGCCTTGAGGGCGAAGAGCATCATCGCTATGCCGGCCTTCATGTCATAGACGCCCGGGCCAAAGGCCCGTCCGCCTTCCACGCGGAACGGCATGGAGTTGAGAGTTCCAAGCGGCCAGACGGTATCAAAGTGCCCCAGCAGCAGCAACGGCTTGCCGCTGTTTCCAGGAAACTCCGCCATCAGATGATCGCCGCGTGACTGCTGGGAAAAGAATTTGATTTTCCCGCCAAGCTGCCCAAACTCCTCAGCCAGATACCCGCCGAGCCGGTCAACCGCGGCCTTGTTGTCGCTGGGGGATTCCAGCTCCACCATGCGCTTGAGCACATTGAGCATCTCGAGCTGGCTGCGGCGGCAGAATTCGAGGAGATCGGACTGGGTCTGGGTTGGGACGCTCATGGCAACCGGTAATCATAAATTGCGGGAGCGCATCTTGCAGAACAAAGCTGACCAGAACGGCAACCCGTGAAGGCTGCCGTTTCTGGCCGACGAAGGAGCACTACTTCAGTTAGAGGAGCTTCTGGCCGGAAAAGTTTTAGCGCACGTTCACATTCATGGTCTCGCGGTAGAGCTTGCCGGCGGAATCCCAGGCCTGAAGGACTAAGATGTACGTTCCCCGGGCGGCTGAAATCTTCTGGTCGAGGGTGGGACCGCTGGAGATGGCTGCGACATGGCCATTGAGGTAGGCCTTCATGGCCGTAATCGCCGCGGTATTGTTTTCCACGCTGGCGGCAACGCGGAAAGGAGACGCCACGTCCTGGCCGTCATTGGGCGTGTCGGGATAAATCCCCGGATTGCATGTCTCACCTTTGGGCGGGCAGCCGCTCACGTAATAAGCCTTGAATTTCACACTGGCCAGATAGGTGTGATTGGCGGTGTCCCAGGCGACCACAGTCATTTTGTGCGTTCCGGCGGTGGTTCCGGCGCCCTGGCCAATGATCTGATGTTGGCCGGACGTGACGGCAAAATCGGCCACCGCACTGTTCTCCACGTAAACGCGCACATGCTTGATCGGCAGGTTGCCCTTGAAGCCCAGGGCAAAAGCCAGGTTTTGCCCTACGGCCTCTCCGCTGCCAGGCGAGCAAATGCGTACTCCTACGGTCGTCATGGGACAGGATTGCGGCAGGTTCCCGGTGACGCCGAAGTATTCGCCGGCCTGGTAGGTGCGCCCGAAGTCGTCCGTGGCCTTGATCACCAGATGGTGCGTGCCGTTGGCAAGGCCGCCGGGAAACAGGCTGACAACAGGGCCTCCGGTCTGAAACGAAAGCTTGCCGTCAATGAAGACTTTGAGGCTGGTGATGCTGCCGGAATTCGGCGTTGCGGCGGCCTCGATGTGAGGCACCTGATAGATTGTGGAATTCGAACTGGGCTGGCAGATAACGACGCCGCTACTGGAAGGAGCGGCGCATTGCGCTGACGCTCCTGCCGGCAATACGCACAAAGCGGCGATGGCGACAACGAAAGCAATGGGATGAACTGGCGACTTCATGGAAATGGGCCTCGCGAGGAAAATGCCACAGAGCAGAATCCCGTGGCTATGACACAGCGCACATCTCCGCAAACTGCAATTTGCAAACCAAGTTGCTGCTCTCTGCGTCTGGCGCCAACGCGCAAAAGGAAAGTAGAACAAGATGCAGGATGAGAATCCTGATACTCAGGAAGGGCAGCACAGGTGCGCAGGCGGTTTGGGCTTTACGCCGCAATCTTCTATAATTCGCGATTCGGATGACTGACAGTTCAAACGTGAAGACCTCTGACGGCCCCGCTGCCGCGGCCCGGAGTGGACCGCTGGATATCAGCCAGATCCAGGCCATCCTGCCGCATCGCTACCCGTTTCTGCTGATTGACCGGGTCATCGAGATTGAGCCGATGAAAAAGATCGTGGCGCTGAAAAACGTCACCATCAATGAACCATTCTTCCAGGGCCATTTTCCCGGATTTCCGATCATGCCAGGCGTACTGATTGTGGAAGCCATGGCGCAGGCCGGAGGCACGCTGCTCTTGACCGAGGTAGACGACCGCGACGGCAAACTGATGGTGTTCACCGGGATTGAGAAGGCCCGTTTTCGCCGCCCGGTTACGCCGGGGGACCAGTTACGCATTGAGGTCGAGGTGCTGGCCTGGCGGCGCATCGCGGTGCGCATGGGAGGAAAGGCCTTTGTCAATGACAAGCTGGTGTGCGAGGCCACCATCAGTTGCCAGCTGGTGGACCGCACGCGCGGGCGCGGCGCATCCCAACCCGGAGCGGATTCTGAACCAAACGAATGATTCATCCCACCGCACTGATTGACCCGGCAGCCAGAGTTCCTGCTTCCTGCTCCGTCGGCCCGTTTTGCCAGGTTGGCGCTGAAGTTGAACTGGGAGAAAACTGCGAGCTCATCTCGCATGTCGTGGTCCACGGGCCGAGCCGGATCGGGTCAAACAACCGCTTCTTCCCTTTCTGCTCCATCGGCACAGAGCCGCAGGACGTGACTTTCAAGGGCGAGAAGACGCGGCTGGAAATCGGCGACAACAACGTAATCCGGGAGTACGCGACTTTGAATCGCGGCACCGTGAAAGGCGGCGGCGTGACCCGGATCGGGAGCCACACGCTCATCATGGCCTACTCGCACGTTGGCCACGACAGCGTAATCGGCGATCACGCCATGCTGGTGAATGGCGCCACCCTGGCCGGCCACGTCACGGTGGAAGAGTGGGCGGTGGTGGGCGCGCTCTGCCCGGTGCATCAGTTCGTGCGCATCGGCGCGCATTCCTACATCGGCGGCGGAACCGTGATCACCAAAGACGTGCTGCCGTTTTCCAAGTGCGTGATGCCGCGCGACGTCCGCACATATGGCATGAATGCCGTGGGCCTGGAGCGGAGAGGCTTTAGCAAGGAGCGTATCCGCAAGATCCACCACGCGTTCCGCATCCTGACCAACTCCAAACTGAATACAACGCAGGCGCTTGAAAAACTCAAGTCTGAAGAGGACCTGGGAGAAGATGTGGCCATGTTGCTGCGCTTTATCGAAGAATCAGAACGCGGCGTGATCAAGTAACCGGCCGCGAAAAGTCCCGCAACGACTCCCCCGGCATGTTCAAGCTGCTTTACCGTCAGGGTCGATGTTTTCTTCCGGCACCTCTTCCTGCTTTTCCTGTTCTTGGCGTGTCAGGCTGACAAAGGGAAGCGGCTCCGTACGATGCCCCCCCTTCAGCAAAGTATCGGCGTAGTGGAGATAGCGACGGATGACGCCTTCTTCTTCAGGCGCCATGCGATCAATGTGCTCGGCAATTTGCCGCTCGTCATCGCTCATCGGCGAAAACAGGCTGAATCTTCGGTCTCCGGGGCGGAAGACGAAAGCGTCTTTCGGTTCGAAATTGCGGCCCATATCAAGCTCGGTCATTAACTAAGTAGTTAAGATGCGAGGCGTTCAAAATAGATGCCTTGCAGGCGCTTGGTACACTGTTGGAAGTGCCGTCAGATCAAAAACTTGGCTTGATTGCGGGGAACGGCAGCTTCCCTCTGCTGCTGCTGGACGCCGCCCGAGCGCAGGGGGCGCAAGTGGTGGTGGCGGCCATCAGGGAAGAGACATCACCGCTGATTGAGCAGCGCGGGGCCGCCGCGGTGCACTGGATGTCGCTGGGCGAGCTGAGCAAGCTCATTGAAACATTCAAGAAAGAAGGCGTGCACACAGCCATCATGGCCGGGCAGGTCAAGCACAAGCAGATATTCTCCAGCATTCGGCCCGACTGGCGTCTGGCCAAGGTGCTCTTCTCGCTGGGGACCCGCAACACGGACTCGCTGATCGGCGCGGTGGCCAGGGTCCTGGAAGATGAAGGCATCCACCTGATCAGCTCGACTTCCTACCTGGAGCCGCTGCTGGCCAAAGCTGGAGTGCTCACGCGCCGCGCGCCCAGCGATTCGGAAACAAAAAACATTGAGTACGGGCGGCAGGTGGCGCGCCACCTCGCGCGATTCGACATCGGACAGACCGTGGTCATCGCCGAAGCAGCCTGCGTCGCGGTCGAAGCCATGGAAGGAACGGATGCAACGATTCTGCGCGCGGGAGAGATCATGCGCAGCCTCAGCGAGCATGATGGGCCGGACGACACACAGCCTGCTCTGCTGAGCCGCGCCCTGACCGTCGTGAAAGTGGCCAAGCCGAACCAGGACATGCGCTTTGACGTGCCGGTTGTGGGCGTGAAGACGATTGAAACCATGCAGCATGCAGGCGCGACGTGCCTGGCCGTGGACGCGGGCAAATGCCTGCTCCTTGATGGAGACAACGTGGTCACGGCCGCGAACCGGGCCGGGATCGCCCTTCTGGCGGGCTAAGGACGACGCCGATGCAGTAATCCCGTAGCTACCGAAGCGCGGAGAGCTCGCAACGGCAAAGCTCGGCCTTTCGCGGAATCCAGCAAAACTACATCATCATGTTGGCGCTGATGCGCGACATGCTGAACGTGCCGGTCTGGCTGGTGCAACCCGGCGTCTGGCCGGTGAGAGTGAATGTTCCGTTCCCGGACCCCATGCCCATCCCCATGGTTCCCTTCATGACCAGCGTGTTGGTTGCCGTGCTGCCTGGTGGAGTCCATGACATGGTCCAGTTCACGTCGCCGCCATTCATCATTCCCGGCCCCATCTGACCAGTCATGACCGTGCCGGCCCCGAAGCACGGGCCCAGAGTTGCCATGTTGCTGAAGTTCATGTTGTTTCCGCTCAGCGCCGTGCCGTTCTGCATCATGTTGAAGGTGAACATGCCCACCTGCTGGCCCGATGGGTTGGCCAGGGTCTCGGTCCACGCACCTGTGGCGGGATTGGCGGGCGGCTGTGATGGAGAATTGGAAGAGCTGCTTCCGCCGCATGCGGCCAGGCCGGTCGCAAGCACAATTGCTCCCAGGACGCGAAGATACTTCATGTGGTCCTCCATGGAGGTGATGAGAGGGTGGATGCCGAATGGAAACGCCGGGGATGCACAAGAGCCGCTGCCCTGATTGTGAAAGGCGCCAGGATTTAAGCGCAACCGGACTCCGACTATCAGGCGACTTTAATAATCACAAGTTCCGAGGTGGTAAAACCGCCACTCCGGCCTGCTGGTTAAAGATCAAAGATCAATGATCAACGATGCGCCTACAAAACCGGGTCTTGAAACGGAGCTGGCCGCGAATGAACGCGAATCAGGATGAGCCCCGGAGCAACGCAACATGGGCCTACTGCTGGCTGATCTCCATGGTCGAGTCAATGCTCAAGGAGCGGGGCATGGCGGAGTCTTCCGGCCCCTTGTAGGTGGCGACCACGCGGAAAGAAGAGTCGCTGACGTCAGCGGAGTAGGTATAGGGACCGCGGCTGTCGCGGGTCATGGTGAGGTCGCCATCGGAGCGGAGCTGCTCGAGTGAGACATAGCCGCCCTTGAGTGCGGCGTGACTGCGCTCTGCCTGGGCGATGGCCAGGAGGTCGCTCCTGACACCAATCAAATCCACGGTTGCCGTGGGATTGCCCGATCCGGCGCTCATCACGCCCTGGGTCTGGCGCATGTAATACCACGCGCCGGCGGCGAGAACGATAAGCAGTGTGACGAAACTGAAAGCGCGCGACATGGAAGCCCTCCTGATCGCCGGAATCTGTGTCACCCAGGACTCGGACGTCGCAAAGGAGACATTCAAAAACAAGAGGCACAACGCCATGTTTCCGGAGCTCTCCGTGTCCCTGTGGTGAAACCGGACCAATGATAGCTTCGCCGGGAGGGAGAAGCCTAGAGAGAACCAAGGGCCTGGCTGACGAAAGGACATCCGACGCAGCAGTCGTTGGTGCAGCCCCGTGGCTTCTTTTAGCGGTGTTCTGCTCGGCTTGGTTTTCTATTTCGCTCTTTGGCGCGCTCCGGCCGGGGACCAGGACGGGCGGCCAAAATTTCAGCAACACCGAAAATCGCCGTCAGAACGCTATGAACCGCTTTGCCGTGAGGCGGAAGCTTTGAGAAAATCAGGAGCTTGGCTAACCAAAATGTAATTCGCGCAGCAGTTGTGGGGGTGGGCTCATTCGGGAAGAACCATGCCCGGGTGTATCACGAACTCCAGAAGCAGGGCCAGGGAGTTGAACTGGTGGCGGTGGTGGACAGCAATCCGGCGCAGGCCCAGGCGGCGGCCGGCCTGTTTGGCTGCCAGGCGCTGGGCAGCGTGGAGAAACTGGCCGGCCGGGTGGATGCCGCGTCCGTGGCGGTGCCCACGGTGCAGCATCTTGAGGTTGCGGCGGCGCTGATGAAAGCCGGCATTGACGTGCTGATTGAAAAGCCGCTGGCTTCGTCCCTGGACCAGGCCGACCAGCTTATTCGCCTGGCGGACGCGCACCGCAGGGTGGCCATGGTCGGGCACCTGGAGAGGTTCAATCCGGCGGTGCAGGCCACGCTCCCGCTGATTACGCGGCCCATGTTTTTTGAAGTCCACCGGCTCAGCGTTTTCACTCCGCGCAGCCTGGATGTGGACGTGGTGCTGGATCTGATGATCCACGATCTTGACGTGGTGCTGTCGCTGGTCAAGTCGCCGGTAAAGGAGGTGCGGGCGGTGGGGCTGCCGGTGGTTACCGGCAAGGTGGACATCGCCAACGTGCGCCTGGAGTTTGAATCGGGCTGCGTCGCCAACCTGACGGCCAGCCGGATCAGCACGGAGCGGGTGCGCAAGCTGCGCTTCTTCCAGCCGCGGGAATACATCTCAGTGGATTACGGCCGGCAGGACGTGCTGCAATTCCGCATCGCCAGCGATGAGAAGCTTTCCCTGGACGACCTGCTGACGGCCATAGGCGCTGCCTCGGCCAGTCCGATTCCCGGGGTGGTGATGCACAAGCCGCCGGTGCAGCAGGAAGAGCCGTTGCGCTCTGAAATCAAGTCATTTCTGCGCGCGGTGCGCGAGCGGGGCGTCCCCGTGGTCTCGCTGGAAGACGGGCGCAAAGCGCTGGGGCTGGCGTTGGAGATTCTGTCGGCGATTCATGAGCACGGCAAGCGAGCAGGATTACATTGATTTTGCCCCTGCGCGCCAAGCCCCTGGAAGCCGCCGGGAAACCAGGAGAACTCCGGTTGGCACATCAGGAACCATTCCTGAGTACAGCTCTGTAAACATGTGTTAAGCAAAGGCTTGGTACGTGTCTGCTGTCGCGATCGGCCGTAACATTTTTATTCCCGGTGGGACTGCAAGTACATCTCATGGGAAGCATTCTTAATGAGAGAATAGAGTCATAGCTTTTTAAGACGGCTGGCGGTGTCTTATCCCCCTGATGGAACCAGAAGTTCGCGAAATTCCTGTGCCCTCGTCTCTGAAGGACGGCCAGCTGCATCTGCTGCTGGCAGACCAGTTTGAAGACGACATCGCCTCTTATCGGCGGCGGGAAGCTGCGTGGATTTCCATGGTGGTCCATGCGCTGATCATCCTGCTGCTGATTTTTGCTCCCAAGCTGGTCCCTTCCGGTGGCGTCCGGGTGATTCCCATGCAGGAGAAGCAGGAGTCAATCTTTCTGGACCTGCCGAAAGACCAGCAGAAGATCAAGGCGCCGCCGAGGACGGACAAGATCTCCGACAAGGACCGCATTGCAATGTCGCGCATGCCGGCGCCGAGCAAGAAGGAGCTGCAAAAGCTGATAGATCCGCGGGAGCCGGGCCGTCCGAAGACGCCGCCTCCTGCGCCGGCGCAGCAGGCCGCGGAGATGACCCCGCAGCAACCCGCTCCGCAACAGGGCGTCGCGCCTCTTCCCCAGCAACAGCAGCCGCCTAAACAGACCGCAAGGCTGGAAGCGCCGCCGACCCCACGTCCCAAGATTCCGTTTACCATGACTTCGCCGGGGTCGTCGCTGAGCCAGGCCATCCAGTCGGTGGCCAATTCGCGGGGCAACAGCAGCGTTCCGTTCGGTGGTGGAGAGTACGGCTCCGGGCTGCGTCCCAGGGTGGAGAAGCGCGGCGACCTGGAAATTTTGAGCGATACGCTGGGCGTTGACTTTGGTCCTTATATGAAGCGGCTGCGCCAGACCGTGCAGGAACACTGGGACCCTTTGATACCGCAATCGGCCATGCCTCCGGAAATGAAAAAAGGCACGGTGGTGATAGAGTTCGCGATCCTGAAAGACGGCCGCGTCGCCGGGCTGCACATCGTCAAGAGTTCGGGTGATTCCGCGCTGGACCGCGCTGCCTATGGCGCCATCACTTACGCCATCCCGCTGCCCAACCTGCCCAGCAGGTTTGGGGGCGACTATCTTCTGCTGCGCGCCAGCTTCCTCTATAACCCTGACCGCAACGAGTTGGAATAGCCGGCGGGAATTTTCAGCAGGCCCTGTTCTTGCGAAACCCTAACGCGGCTGCATCATTTTCATCAGGGTGCGCTGCGCAAAGGGCATGTAGATCAGCGCGGCGGTTGCGGCCAGCGCCAGGCCCAGGCCGATGCGGTCGGCCAGCAGGAATGGCCCGAGCGCCCAGATCATGTCGAGCGCCAGCAGCCCGGGAAACAGAACGCCGTATTTTTCGCGCAGCAGGTGGTAGTCGAATGCGGTTGCGGTGATCAGGTAGAGGCGGACCACAAGTCCGACAAGCGCGGTAACCAGGTAGATGATGAACACCGTCTGGCTTGCGCTGTGCCACGCCATGTCGGCTGATGCGCGAAGCCTGTCCAGGCGGAACAGAGCGGAGAGGTAGAACGCCAGATACATCACCTGCGCCAGGGCAAACAACAGCCGTGTGGTCCCGCGGCTGGCGCGCGGCAACCAGGGTTCGGCGGCGGAGTTGTCCTTCCTCGCGATGGAACAGCCGTTTTGCGGCATCGCAACCCGGGGCGCGGCGG
>DATIWA010000555.1:0-3346 GCA_035465515.1 Candidatus Limnocylindrales bacterium
TGTCCGAGATGGCGGAGTACTTCGCTGCGACGCAGCCAGACGCCGTGACGCACAACGTGTCCGGCAACGGCGTCCACCAGCCCGCCTTCCAGTTCGCCGCCGGCCGTTTGCAGGAACAATTCGGCAACGCGATCGCAGGCCAGCGGTGTGGCGCCCCAATCCGCACCGCGTTCGAAGATATGCGAGGCATCGGTGTGCATGGCGTGGCGACGCGCAGTCTTCCGGATGGTGGCAGGATCGAACCACGCCGATTCGATGAGAATGTTTTTCGTGGCGGCGGAAATCGCCGAATCCAGCCCGCCCATGATTCCGGCCAGCGCGACGGGCCTGGCCGCGTCGGCGATGACCAGGTCTTCAGGATCGAGCCTGCGGTCAACGCCGTCGAGCGTTTTCAGAGTCTCTCCGGAGCGGGCGCGGCGGACGATGATCCTGCCGCCCTCCAGCTTGTCGAGGTCGAAAGCGTGCGTGGGGTGGCCCATCTCCATCAGCGCGTAGTTGCTGGCGTCCACGGCATTGCTCACGCCGCCATGGTCGTCAATTTTGAGGCGACTGAGAATCTTCTCCGGCGACGGGCCGATTTTTACCCCGCGCAGCACACGCGCGGTGTAGCGCTTGCAGCCTTCGGCATCCTGGATTTCGACAGGGAACGGCTTGCTTGCCGGCTTGTGATCGGGCAGCTTTGGCCTGATGGGCTTCAGGTCAAGGTCGTAAATCGCCGAGCACTCGCGGGCCACGCCGTAATGGCACATGGCGTCCGGACGGTTGGTCCCGATCTCCATCTCGAAGAGCGTCCGCCCGTCGATCTGCTTGACGGACTCCACCGCCACGCCGGCCAGGGTCAGGTCGTCGGCGAGCTGGGTGTCGCTGACTTTCAGGTCAACGAATTCGTGGAGCCATTTGGGATCAATACGCATTCATTCTCACCACGGAGGCACGGAGAAAGTAGCTGCTAAACGCTGCTACTTCTCTCCGTGATAGGCTGTAACCCACCAGGCCTGCAAATCCGGTGTTGTCATATTCCATAACAAAGCGTGCCTTTATCTTGCGATCCGGGAATTCCAAATTTAACTTTGTCTGCCAATTCTGTTCTAACAACGCTCCTAACTGATACATCGTCTTGCGGTCGGGATCGTAGCCTGTACCCAGAAAGATATCCTTGAGATAACGCTGATTGAGCAGAGACTCAAGGCGATGCTCTTTTGTTAAAACATGCGGCGTAACTTCTGCTTCAAACGATGTCTTGTACCAGCCATCGAGACGCGGATCGAATCCATCTTTCACGAACACCATTCCGTCATACTCGAAAAACTCTGGCCAAAGAATTCTCTCCGGAATCAGGTCAGTGAGAGAGATCGGAGGATTCTGCCGGCCATCAATCACGCAAACTGTTCCAGGAAGCGCACGTCGCCCTGATAGAACAATTGAATATCGTCAATTCCGTACTTCAGCATTGTGATCCGTTCCACGCCCATGCCGAAGGCGAAGCCCGAGATCTTCTGTGCGTCGTAACCGTTGCCGGCGACGAATTTGAAGACGTTGGGGTCCACCATGCCGCAGCCCAGCAGTTCAATCCAGCCGCTCATCTTGCATAGGCGGCAGCCTTTGCCGCCGCATTTGAAGCAGGTAATCTGCACGTCAGCGCTGGGTTCGGTGAAAGGGAAGAATGAGGGGTAAAAACGCGTCTTCACGTTCGAGCCGAACAGCGATTTCATGGCGTGGTCCAGCGTGCCCTTCAGGTCGCAGAAGGTGATGTTGGTGTCCACGGCCAGCCCTTCCACCTGGTGGAAGATGGGCGAGTGCGTGGCGTCCGCCGTGTCAGCGCGATGGACCTTGCCGGGCGCGACCACACGGATGGGCGGAGGCGTGGCGAGCATGGCGCGGATCTGCACCGGCGACGTATGCGTGCGCAGCAGCAGGCGGTCGCGCTGCTGCTTCTTCTCCTGCCCGGCCACGAACAGCGTGTCCTGGGTATCGCGCGCGGGGTGGTTGGGCGGAAAGTTCAGCGCTTCAAAATTGAAGTAGTCGGTTTCAATCTCCGGCCCTTCGGCCACCGAGTAACCCATGGCGCGGAAAACATTCACCACTTCATTCATGGTGCGCATGACCGGGTGTTCGGCGCCGATGGGGCGTTGAATGCCGGGCAGCGTGACATCAACCCGTTCCGATTCGAGACGCGCTTTGGAAACATGCCCGCCGATACGCTGCTGCGCCGCATCCACCGTCTGTTCGACTTCATTCTTGATCTGATTGACGCGCGCGCCCACATCGCGCTTTGCCGGACCTGGCGCGGCCTTCAACCAGAGATCGTTGACCTGGGTAAGAATGCCGTTCTTGCGCGCCATCCAGCGGTCGCGGAAGATCTTCCAGTCGTTCTCGCCGGCGAGCGCGCCGGCTTCCTGGCGAACGGCCGCCAGCAACTCGCGCCCGGCCTTGTCCAGCGCGGCCGGCGAGTAGTCTTCGAGTTTTGGAACGGTGTATGCCATTCAGAGTTATATAAACCACAAAGGACACAAAGGAACACGAAAGGTGATTTGCCGCGCCCTTTTGTGGTTCTTCGTGTCCTGTGTGGTTAATGGTCTGGCTGAGTGCTGAGCGCTCTTACGCGGCCGCGCCGTTGGCCCGCTTGGCCGTCTCCGCCAGGGCCGCGAAGCCTGCCGAATCATTCACCGCGATATCGGCCAGCACCTTGCGGTCCAGTTCAACCCCGGCCTTCTTGAGGCCGCTGATAAATCGGTTGTAGCTGATGCCGTTCTGTTTTGCCGCGGCGCCGATGCGCACGATCCAGATTGCCCGGTACTGGCGCTTTTTCTGCTTGCGTCCACTGTAGGCAAACTTGAGTCCGCGCTCAACCGACTCTTTGGCTGCGCGGTAGAGCTTTGATTTTGTGAGGAAATAACCGCTTGCGCGCTCCAGTATCTTTTTACGGCGCTGGCGGCGTTTTGTACCACGTTTTACGCGAGGCATGATGCTCCTTTTATGTGCCGGATTTCCGGCGGTTATGCGGCTGGAGGGAAGGTGTCCCTCTTCACACGCTGTAGCAGGATTTTTGCCTGCTCTTACGTTTCAGGTTCCGCCTCTGCGCTGATTTCTCAGGCGGGCCGAACTCTGTTCCCGATTCCAGCAACCATCCAGCCTGTCCCGGTTTCAGCCCATGCTGTTTCAGGACTGAAAATGCCGGCTGCTGAATGATGAAGTGCTAGTAAGGAATCATCCTCGAGACCTTGGCGTGATCGGCGTCGCTCACCAGGGTGCTGCCACCCAGTTGCCGTTTCCGCTTGGTGTCCTTCGAGGTAAGGATGTGGCGCTTAAAAGCCTTGGCCCGCTTGATCTTGCCGGTGGCGGTCTT
>DATIWA010000556.1:0-5434 GCA_035465515.1 Candidatus Limnocylindrales bacterium
GGTTACCGTGCTGGGCGAACACGGCGAATCCGCCGTTGCCAGCTATACCTTCGAGTTCCACGCCACCAATGTGGCAACCCTCTCCGGTGCGATTGAAGAAAACATACAGCATGGCCGGGCCACCCAGGTCTTCTCTCGCGATGTTGAGGGAGGCCTGATCATCATGCACGAGCACCTCTCATTGCCCGCGAGGGTTGAGCGGCGCTCCGACCATGCAAACGGTTACTTTGCCGATCGCCCGGTTGCCACTTCCTCTCGCGCGCGTTGATGACTTCTCATTTGCCCCGGATGGCTTCCCACCGCTTCACCAGGGCGTTCACTTGCGCCATGAGCTGTTCCGCGGCGGCAGCCTGCGGCGTTGTGGGCGCGGCATCGGCGCTTTCAATTGCCACCATGAGTTGGGCCACGTTGCCGGCCAGTGAACTCAGCGAAGGTTGTCCATTGCGCGGGCGCGTATTTGCCGGCGGCTCAATCTCCGCCAATTGTTTCCGCTCATCTCCTTGCAGGCTGCTCTCCTGGTAACGTTCGTGAATCTGCGCAAGGGCCTGGTCCCCCCGGCGCAACACATCCGACAATCGTGATGCAAGAGCAAATTGTTGATGCAGGTCCTGGGCTGATACTGCAACTCGCGGATCCATGACGAGCTTGAACGGCTGCGTGTAGCTCTTGCCGTTCACGGTGAGGCGCAGTTGGTAGCTGCCGGGTAAAGCCTGCGGACCCTGCGGCACGTGATCAACGTTTACTCCAAAGACCGTGGACATGCTGTACTGAACACCGCGCCCCAGCGGCGAAGACAGATTCGGGGCCGCGTAACGCAGGTCCCAGATCATGCGGTGCATCCCCGGCTGCGTGGATACTTGATCGGCCGCGGGCCGGAACCAGTACGCAGGGAACGGCGGCGGCACCGGCGGGGTAAACGGTCTATCGTTGCTGGAGTAAGTCCGCACCACGCCCCCCTGGCCATCCAGCACTTCAAGCTTTACTTCGCCCTGGGCGGGAGACTTGAGGTAATAGTAGAAAACAGCCCCGGGCGGAGGGTTCTCTCCGGCGGGTACCTCCGGGGGCAGCGGTGTGTCGTGATTGGTGCTGGCCCGGATCCGCATGGCGGGAGACGGCTGGAAAAGATGGGCTGGTGATGCCGCGATCTGCTGGTTGAGCTGGCGCAGGGGCGAGATGTCATCCAGGACCCAGAAAGAGCGGCCGTGCGTTGCGATGACCAGATCGTTGCCTTTGATGACCAGATCGTGCACGGGTGAAACCGGCAGGTTGAGCTGGAGCGGCTGCCAGGAATCGCCATCATTGAGCGAAACGAAAACTCCCAGTTCTGTCCCGGCAAAAAGCAGGCCTTTGCGCACCGGATCTTCGCGGACAGCGCGCACGTAAGCGCCATCCGGTATGCCGTTATTGATGCGCGTCCAGGACTTTCCAAAGTTGTGCGTGCGATAGATGTACGGGCCGATATCGCCGAGACGATGGCGGTCAATTGCCGCGTACGCTGTTCCCGCGGAGAAGTGGCCGGCATCGATCAGGCTGATCTTGCTCCAGGCGGGAAGGTCCTGGGGAGTCACGTTGCCCCATGTCTTGCCGCCATCGCGCGTGAGCTGCACCAGGCCAGTATCGCTTCCTGCCCAGATCTGGCCACTTGAAACGGGGGAGGGCGCGATGGTGTAAACCACGCCGTAACCCCGCTCTTTCGCATTCACCCCGCTTACCGGTCCTTCTTGCGAGGCCCTGGGATCCGTGCCCGTAAGATCGGGACTGATCTTCTCCCATGTGTTGCCCTGGTCGCGGGTCCGCAAAATATATTGCGAGCCGTAATAAAGAGTGTGTGGGTCCTGGGGCGAGAATGCCAGCGGAGAGGTCCAGGAAAAGCGATACTCCTGCTTGGCCGGGTCGCCGAAGGTGCGCACGGCTTCCGGCGAGATGATTTGCGCCTGCCCGGTGCGGCGGTCATAGCGGAAGAGTTCTCCGAAAGTGTCGCCGCCGTACACGGTGTTGGCGTCGTTCGGGTCCGGAGCTATGTACCCGCTCTCGCCCGCTGCTGTCGGATGCCAGTCACGGAAGGTGATGGAGCCGTCATTGCTGCGGCTGGTGGTGTCCACGCTCCCGGAATCCTGCTGCGCGCCATAAACGTGATAGGGGAACTGGTTGTCCACGGTGACGTGGTAAAGCTGGGCCGTAGGCTGGTTATACCAACTGCTCCATGTTTTGCCGCCGTCAAGGCTGATGCCCGCGCCCTGGTCGCTACCGAAAATCATGCGCCGGGAGTCCGCTGGATCAATCCACAGTGCGTGGTAGTCATCGCCGCCGGGCGCGCCTTTGATTGCTTCGAAGGTCTTGCCTCCATCCGCGGAACGATAGAGCGATACGTTGGGACAGTACACGACGTCCGGGTTTTTGGGATCGACGTCAACTTCGCCAAAATACCAGCCTCGCCCGCTGATGCGCGGGTCGTTGCCGACGCGAGTCCAGGTTGCCGCCGAATCGTCCGAGCGGTAGAGGCCGCGTTCTTTGTCCTGCGGCGAATCAATCAGGGCGTAGACCCGCTTCCCGCCGGTCCCGCGGGCCACGGCCAAACCAATGCGCCCCAGGTCGCCCGTGGGCAGTCCGCCACCTGTAATCTGCTTCCAGGTCGCGCCGCCATCCGTTGATTTGTAGATGGAACCGCCGCTGGTTGTAGGCGCATACGTGCTCCACGGCGGGCGCTGATCGTGCACCAGCGCGGCGTAGACGGTCTGCGGATTATCAGCGTCAAGCGTGACGTCAATGGCGCCAGTATTCTCGTCCTTATAAAGGACTTTCTGCCAGGTCGCGCCGCCGTCAGTGGAGTGGAAAACCCCTCTTTCCCCACCTGGGCCATACGCGCTGCCCATGGCCGCTACCAGAACGTGATTGGGGTCGCGTGGGTCAACGACGATGCGGGCAATATGCCGCGACCCGCTAAGGCCAATGCGGGTCCAGTTCTTCCCTCCGTCAGTGGTTTTGTACACGCCGTTGCCATAGGTGAGATCGGAGCGGAAGTCGGCCTCTCCGGTTCCCACGTAGATGATATTTGGACTGGACTGTGACACGGCGATAGCACCAATGGAGCCGATAGACTGGCCATCAAAGATGGGCTCCCAGGTTTCGCCCGCGTTGCCGCTCTTCCATACGCCGCCCCCGACCGCGCCAAAGTAGAAAAGACTCGGCTGGCCTTCAACGCCGCTCACAGAGACGCTGCGGCCGCCGCGGTAAGGACCGATCATTCGCCAATGCAAACCGCTAAACAGGCTGGGGTCCATTTGCTGCGCGACAGCCGATATTGAGAAAACGAATGAATATGCAAACAGAATGGCGCACAGCTGCCTCAACCGACGTGAAGATGAGCGATTCATAAGCTGGCATTGTAAACGACAATGTTTTTTTGCACCGGCTGAAGTCACCGGACGATCTGATAAATTGAAAAGTACTCCAACGCCAGACAACTGAAAGGCGGCCATGCAAATCAGGGAGCTCAGTGTGCCCGGATACGAACGGGTGGTGTGCGGAGTGGACAACGCGGCTGGATATCACGGAATCGTGGTCGTCCACAGTACCGTCCTTGGCCCCGCGGTGGGCGGGACCAGGTACTGGAGCTATGAGAGTGAAGGCGATGCGATTACTGACGGCCTTCGGCTGGCCTGCGGCATGACCTACAAGAATTCGCTGGCCGGGCTGCCATGTGGCGGAGGCAAATCCATCATCATGCGGCAGGGCACGTCGCTTGACCGTGAAAGGCTGTTTCGGGCCCATGGACAGCTGGTCAACAGCCTCGGCGGAAAATATGTGACTGCCGAAGACGTTGGAACCAGTCCGGCGGACATGGAGTGGGTGCTTAAGGAAACAGCGCACGTGGCTGGATTACAGGGAAGGTCCGGCGATCCATCTCCGAAGACTGCAAGGGGCGTTTTCCGTGCCATGCAGGCGGCAGCGAAGCACCGCTGGGGAAGTGATGGTCTGGCGGGCAAGACCGTGGCCATTCAGGGATGCGGGCACGTTGGGCATTCGCTGGCAGGCGAACTTGCGCGTGCCGGGGCAAAGCTGATTGTGTCTGACGTGGACGAGGCCAGGGTCGCGAAAGCAGTGGAGGAGTATGGGGCGGCCGCGATGCCTTCGACGGAAATCATCGCCGCCCGAGCAGATATATTTTCTCCTTGCGCGCTGGGCGGAGTCATCAATGACCAGACCATTCCCGCCTTACGGGCGCAGATGGTGGTGGGCGCCGCCAATAATCAACTGCTGGAGCCGCGCCATGGCGATATGCTGGAGGCCCGGGGAATTCTTTACGCTCCCGATTACGCCGCCAATGCGGGCGGTGTGATCAATGGCACCTGCCGGGAAATGATGGGCTGGGACGAGACGCGGACTCTCAGGAAGATTGACGCGATCTATGACACGGTAATCACCATTCTTGATATGGCGCAGCGGGAGGGAATCCCCGCGTACAAAGCGGCGGACCGTCTCGCGGAAGAGCGGCTGATGCATGCTGCGCCGGCAAACTGAAGATTTTCCTGCATTCGCCCATTGACGCGACGGGTCAGCGCTCTCTGTTGGCCGGCTGTCCAGTTTCTTTCTTCCGCACGTACAGCAGTTTTTCAATCTCGGCAATCACGTTGCCGTTGTTGTCGGTTACGCTCACCTGGAATGTCGGTTCCACCTTCCCATGGGACTCTGCTGCCTCGCGTATTGCCTCGACTTCTTTCGGCGAGATGTGGAATGAGGCTTTGACCAGCCCTTTGCCGGGCTTCTTGAAGCGAATCGTCGCCGCCTTGTCCCAGACGATGTAGTCCGGCCCGAGGAGATTGATTAGCATGATCATGTAAAAAGGATCGCACATCGAATACAGCGATCCGCCAAAATGCGTGCCCACGTAATTCCGGTTGTAGAAGCGAAGCGGCATTTCAACATGCACGGTGCTGAAGTCATCAGAGACATGGGTCACGCGCACCCCCGCTCCCAGATAAGGCGGGTAAAAACGAACAAGCTGCTTCAATTGCTTTGCTTTAGTCGTCATGGAGGTGGTTTTTCTTTACGGTAACTCTATTTGCCAGTTTTCGCCTGGAGCGCGTCGGACGGGGGCGAGGAATGGTTCATGTGGATGATCCGCCACCGGCCAGACTTCTTTTCGCACAATGCGGTGCCTCGCGCAAGCAGCACCTGCGCTCCCATCTCGATACGGAGATCGTATTCCACCCAGATGGCGTCTCCGATTTCATGGTGCGCGCGGGGAGTGATGGTCAGCAGCGGGCGAGGATCGTGATGAAAATAGCGGCGGCGATAGTAGTCCATGGAAGCATCACGCCCGTAAAAGTCGCCGCCTGCGCTGTAGAGCACAACGCCGGGATCGAGGCATTCGGAGAACGCCGACTCGTCGGCGCGGTTGAATGCCCGCTCGCAGTCAAGCAGTTGCTGATGG
>DATIWA010000557.1:0-1502 GCA_035465515.1 Candidatus Limnocylindrales bacterium
CTGCCCCGCGCGGAAATGCGCCTGCTCCCGGCGGGCGGCCACAGTCCGCACATTGAACGCGAATCAGCGGCGGAATTCACTCGCCTTCTGCGCGAGACCCTGGCCGGCTGGAGCATCTCACAGCCTTAGTTCTGTTTATCGCTTGCATTAATTTTTTCAACTGGACGCTTGTGCACGCGGACCGCGCCACCGCCATCGCCTACCTCAGCGCAGCCGGAAACTTTGAAGTGTCCCAGGTCGTGGACAAGACCAAGGGCATCCACGCCCTCATTCGCAAGGCTGACTTCAGCGCCAACAAGCCCAAAAAGCAATGACCGCTTCCGTCTTGGCGTGAACGGGCAAGCTTGCCGGCGGGATCGAGGGCAGCTTGCCCTTGAAAGCTGTTGATGATTCGAAAAATAAGCAAGGTCCCTTGCTCCCGCCCATGCGCGCCCATGAGAACGCCGTCCTTCCCGCTTGCCTGATCCCCCTCCCACGGCTTATATTCAGATTCGTGCATCACCGCGTCCCATCGCCCTGCTGTTGTTGTTGTTGCCTCCCCGGCAACTGAGGCGATGGCGCGCACCAGCCTTTAGTTTCTTCAGCCATCAGCCCCTGGCAGCCACTTATCCCGGCCTTAGGCGCTTGGCTGAAATATTCCCCAGAAAGACCTGAAACGCCGTTGCCGGAATTCCTGCCAGGCCATTTCAAACCGAATTGACCTTGAAAGGAGTCCTTCCAAATGAGCGCTACCGACGAAGTTCTTAAAGCCAATCAGCAGTATGCCGCCGGCTTCAGCCAGGGCCATCTGCCCATGCCGCCTGCACGCAAATTCGCCGTGCTGGCCTGCATGGACGCTCGCCTGAGCCTGGAGCAGGTCCTCGGCCTCAAAACCGGCGATGCCCACGTCATCCGCAATGCCGGCGGAATCGCCAGCGAAGACGCGCTGCGCTCCCTCATCATCTCCCACCATCTCCTGGGGACTCAGGAGTTCATCATCATCAACCACACCGATTGCGGCATGCTCACCTTCCGCGACGACGAACTGCTGCATCGCCTGGAACAGCAGACCGGCGTTCCCGCGGTCGCTCCTGTCCATTTCCACGCGTTCGGCGACGTCAAGGAGAACGTCCGCCGCCAGGTGGCCCGCGTTCGCAACCACCCCTGGGTGCCAAAGCACATCCCAGTGCGTGGTTTTGTCTATGACGTGAAAACCGGGAGACTGGAGGAAGCCGCCGAGGAGAAGACCCGCGTGCAGAAGACTGCCTGAGCCCGATCAGACCCAACGCTCCCGGTTTTCGCTAAACCCTTCAGCGAAGACCGGGACCATCCTGTAGGCGGTGCCCTCCGTTCACTCCTTGTGGCCCTTCGCCACGCCCAGCAGGCCCTTCACCGCCCGAACGAGTTCTTCGGCAGAGTCGCTGGGCACCTGCTTTGCCCAGTCGAGATCGGGCTCCCCGCTGTAGAGCTCAATAATCGGCACCCTTGGGCAATGGTCCAGCAGCATCGTGCCGATCGCCCTC
>DATIWA010000558.1:0-10656 GCA_035465515.1 Candidatus Limnocylindrales bacterium
CTCCTGCGGGTTGCGCGAGACCACGACTTCATCAGCGCCCAGCCGTTTTGCGTCTTCCTGCTTGCCGGGCGAAGTGGTAAACAGGACAACGTGCGCGCCCATGGCGTGCGCCAGCTTGACGCCCATGTGCCCCAGCCCGCCCAGGCCGACAATGCCGACCTTCTGGCCCTTGCCGACCTTCCAGTGGCGCAGCGGGGAATAGGTGGTGATGCCGGCGCAGAGCAGCGGGGCCACGCCGGCCGGGGAGAGATTTTCCGGCACGCGCAGCACAAAATATTCGTCCACCACAATGCGGTCGGAGTAGCCGCCGTAGGTCACGCCGCCCAGATGCCGGTCTTCGGCGTTGTAAGTCCCGATGAAGCCCGCGTCACAGTATTGCTCCAGTCCGGCCTGGCAGTTGGGACAGGTACGGCAGGAATCAACCATGCAGCCCACGGCAGCGAGGTCGCCTTTCTTGAAGCGCTTTACCTCCGGGCCGACGGCGGTCACGCGCCCGACAATCTCATGGCCGGGAACGCAGGGATAAATCGTGTTCTGCCACTCATTGCGGACGGTGTGCAGGTCAGAATGGCAGACGCCGCAATAGAGGATTTCCATGGCCACGTCTTTGGGCCCGGGTTCACGGCGCTGAAAGGAAAACGGCGCCAGGGGCGAAGCAGCCGACCTGGCAGCATAACCAACGGCATTGCCTGCCGATTGCAGGGAGGATGTCTGCGTTTGAGTTGTGGTGCTCACGAAGTCTCCTTGGATGCGAGTAAAAAGGTTTTGATGTGAAAGGGTTGGCGGGGGATTCATTCGATGGCGCCCGCGGCTGGGCCTTGAAGCGCATGAGGAGCGCAGGAATCGGGAGGCAAGAGGGGCATACCATGGCGGCGCGCATGGAAGATCGCAAGATCCGGGCGTAGATATTGGCAGCAAGCTCCAAAGTAGATAACTATTACCTGGTGGTAGCGTTCCATGGGGAAACGCGGTATCGTTGCAAAGGTTTGTAGCTGTTTTTAACAATGCCAGGCTTGGAATCGGGAGGAAGAATGAGAACAGGGCTAGCTGCAACGTTGGCGGCAGCATTTCTATTATTGGCGGGATGCTCTCAAACAAAGACCGTCAGCGTGCTGGGAACAAGATGGGAAGCGGGCCAGCACCAGGATTGCATCTACAAAGGGGAGGGCCTCTACTGCATACCAGCCAGCATGCCGCTGGCTGCCGGAATGACTCGGGAAGAATTGCAGGACAAGGACGGCAAGCCGGTCCCGAGGAGCGAAATGTTATTTCTCCGGTCCGTAGATCTCACCCAAATGCTGGACAAGCACCGTTCGGAAGCACAGCAAGACAAGTACGCTGAAACAGGGACGTACGATGCGAAGTTCTCCGCAAAGCCCGTCGAGTACTCAGTATGGGATTGCCTTAAAACCGGAGCGGGCTCTCCCGCTATTTCATGCACGCTCACCAGGAAGCCATCCGGCGACAAAGACGACAAGTTCATTGCGCAGCAGGAGGAAGACGCGAAATTGAACGACACGCTGAGCAACTTGAGCCAGGACCAGTTGCAGGCGAAATGCGGCAAGCCCGCAGAGACGACGTCGGACGTTATCTCCCGGTCGCTGATTTACAACTCCGGCGCCGGGGTACGAATTTCGTTTCGGTTTTCGACCTACCAGGGCAGCGATCCCCGCCTGGATACCGCCGAGAGCGAAAAGACCAAGGATGCAAAGCCGGCGCAAAGAATCTTCTGGACGAAAGGCGCCAGAACGAATATGCGAGAAGCCGGGTTGTTGGGCCAGGACATGCCCTGCCTGAAGCAGTAATCCCGTTACACACAAGCCGAAAATCAGCCGGGGCCGGCAGCCCCGGTATTTTTTTGGCAGAGGAGTTCGCCGGCGACTTGTGAGTGATTGGAAAATCAGGATTGGTGCCGAAGAAGGGACTCGAACCCCCACACCCTTGCGGGTACATGGACCTGAACCATGCGCGTCTGCCAATTCCGCCACTTCGGCATTGATTTGCGCCAGATGACAACCCGGCGCTGCGACGGGAACAACATTTCTATTTTAGCGGGTATCGCGGAAGTGTCAAACGGGCGAGAGCGCCGGAATCGCCGACACTGCGCGTGACCGGAACAAAACCCTCCGCAGCAGAAGACGGAGAAGAACCGAAGGCCGCGCCGGAGATCGAGGGTGATCGCCGCGATGAGAGCAAAAAGCCTTTCCGCGGAGAACGCTGAGGAAGCAGCGCATGGGCCAGGGGCGCCCGGCGGAAGCCGCTTTTCGAGCACACGCATGTACCATTTCGCGAGTGACGCAGGGGCGAAGATAAGGTAAAGTAAATCGGCTTCCTCGAAAGAGGAAAAGCGAGGAAAGTGAAAGAGCGAGCCGCCCCAGGGCGGGCCGTTAGAGGTCTTTGATTAGAGATCTTCGATTAGAGACCTTGAAAAAGAGATCTTTGAAAATCAGCAATCAGTCGTAAGCACTCAGCCAAAAGACTCAGCCAAAGCGAAAAGCCAAGGCTTAGGCTCCTTGGGCTTTGGTTCAAGTCCGTGGTTTTAAACCTACGACGTGCCCCTTGAGCTGGCGAATCGAGGCCGGCAGGGAACTCCCGAACGCCCGGGGCGACCCAGTGGAAAATGGGGTGACCCAAGGGTTGATTTCGGGTAAGTACGTTTGTTTGCAGCAAAGCGTGCGAAAAAGGGGGCGGCCCCGGGGGTCCAGACCGGGGGCATACCTGACAGAACAGCGCGGGAGCATGGCTGACACTTCCAGCGGTGACGGTCGCTTAACCACAACGGCACGCAGGAATGAGGAATCGCGGGGGGCCCCGGGGATGATTCGTGTAACTCCTTTAAATCCGGGGATGACCCGGGGGGGCGGGGGTGGGAAACTCGGGGGCCAAACCGGGCGGATTCCTGACAGATCAGACCGGGAGCATGGCTGACAGGCGCGTTAGCCGCGCTGATTTCATGTCCTTGCTGGGCCGGCCAGGCTTGGGTTTACTGCTTGTCGCGAGTGGCGCCGGAGGCTGCGGCAGAAGTGGAGGCGCCGGAATTGGCGGCCACGGCATCACCCTTTGGCTCAAGGTCCAGGAGTTGTTCCTGGGAGTAATTTGGGCCCAGGCCCAGCTTGATGAGGGCGCGGGAGTCCGGGGTGATCTTGGTCTGCCAGCCGTTATCGGCCTGGTAGCGCGTCATGGCTGTCTGGGTGCGCTCATCCCACTTGCCGGTGGGCTCGCCATTGAGGTAATGCTCGCGGATCAGGGCTTCCTGGATTTCACGGGCGCGATCAGGCTTGATGGCCTGTTGTCCGCGGCGTTTCCAGGAGACCTTTCTGGCCCGGCGATGATGTCTGGAGGCGTGATGGGAACGGGAAACCGGCTTCTTTTTGGCGGGTTCAGCCCTGCTGATGCCCGCGAACAAGAGAAGCATTGTACTGATTACAAAGAGGTTCCTGATTTTTGACAGCAAAAAGTCACCTCAAATGAGTCAAAGTAGCGCGGCAACATCATGGCATGGTTTGATGCGGACGCGCCAGACCTTAGTTGACCGGCTCTGGTTACCGAAGGGTGGCGGTCGGCCACGGCGTTGCAGGGGTAAAAACCGGAACCAGCCGTAAAAGTTGCGCCGGAACATGGGGGTTATCCACGTTCCGGCGGTCAAATGGATGCCTGGTTACGGCAGAGTGCCGGAGAGGAAGCTATTTCCCGCGCCACGACCGGCACGAATCAGGAAGACAACGTCCTGGCCGCTCTTGAGCTGGGCGGTCGCTTTGCGGAAGTCTTCTTCGCTGTTGATCGGCTCCTTGTTGACCTTGAGGATGATCATCCCGGGGGTCACGCCGATATCTTCCGCGAACGAGTCAGGCCGGACGTCGGTTACCTGAACGCCCTTGTTTTTGCCGCTCAGGCCAAGGCGGTCCGCCATTTCCGCCGTGACGTTACGGACCGTGATGCCCAGTTTGCTGGGCGCGGGCGTGTTGGCGTCAGGATTGTCGTCGGCATTGTCGGCGCGTTCGGCAAAGAGCTTGGCGCGGTCACCCACGGCCAGTGAAGTCTGCTTCTGCTGCCCGTTGCGGACGTAGTTGATGGCCACCTTGGTGCCGGGTTTGGTGGCGGAAATGATGTTCACCAGGTCGTCTCCGGACTTGACCGGCTTGCCGTTGACGGAAGTAATGGTGTCTTCCGACTGCAAGCCAGCCTTCTCCGCCGGGCCGCCGGGAGTTACCCCGGAGATGGTGACGCCATTCTTGACGCCGTAGATCCTCGCCATGGCGGGAGTCTGCGGGTTGAAGGTCACGCCGATGGAGCCGCGGGCCACGCGATGCTCGGGGCCGGTCAACTGGTCATAAACCTCGCGGACGGTGTTGGAGGGCATGGCGAAGCCGACACCCTGGTAGCCGAACGACTGGGTGTAGATGGCGGTATTAATGCCAATGACTTCACCGCGCATGTTGACCAGAGCGCCGCCGGAGTTGCCGGGATTGATGGCCGCATCGGTCTGGATGAAGGACTGGAATTGACGCGCTGGATTGATGTTGCGTCCGCGGGCGGAAACAATGCCGGCGGTCACGGTATTTTCCAGGCCAAAGGGGCTGCCCATGGCCAGCACCCAGTCGCCCACCTGCATGGCGTCGGAGTCGCCCAGTTTGGCGACCGCCAGCGGCTCGTCCTTGGGAGGATCGATCTTGATTACGGCCAGGTCGGTTTCGCGGTCCACGCCGATGACCTTGGCATCATGCAGAGTGTTCTGGGAGTCGTCTTTCAGCTTTACGCGGATGCGGTCGGCGCCATCCACCACATGGAAGTTGGTGATGATGTAACCGTTGGCATTCAGGATCACGCCGGAGCCCAGGGAGCGCGACCGGCCCATACCGGGGCCTTCGCCGAAGGGACTGCCGCCTCCGCCCTGATCGTCATCACCGCCGCCGGGACCACCCTGACCGCCGAAGAAGCGGTTGAAGAAATCCTGAAGGTCGTCTCCGCCGCCCTGGTTATCATTCGGGTTGCTGGGTCTGTGGAAGCGCCCTCGCGGCTTGGGATTGGATTCGGTATTGATGTTGACCACTGCCGGCTCAACCTGTTTGGAGACCTGGTTGAAAGCGTTGCTGAGCTGCTGGGGTGTCTGCATGGGCAGCAGGGCTGCGTCAGACGTTGCTGCCGTATTGCCCCTTACGCCGCTCCGGCTCAGTACGGTGCCTATCAGGATGCCAGCCGTAAGGGTTAGCAGAATTGCCAGGGTGGAAATCACTCGCTGGTTCCTGATCCGTGCAAGCAAAGCGGCAAAAGGCGAATTCATGGGTTGGACCTTCCTTGGAGCTGATCGATACTTACTGAAATTATAAATCGAACTCATCTGGCGGGGACAGCGGCGCTCCCCGGGGGAACGCCAACAATTAGACGCGAAAATCCGCCCTGGCGTTATCCCGCAGAGCTGACGTGTTCGGGCTGCTTCGCCAGTTCGGCATCCGGACCGGCGACGCCTCCCAGCAGTTCGGAGATCAGCACACCGGCCAGGATGAGCAGGGCCCCGGCGCCGGAGCGTATTCCCAGTCGCTCACGCAGATAGACGAAGGAGGTCAGCCAGGCGAAAACCGGCTCCAGGGTGAAGATCAGGGCGGCATGAGTGGCGGGAGTAAATTGCTGGGCCCAGGCCTGGACCGTAAAGGCCAGTGCCGTACCCAGCACTCCGGTAATCAGAATGGCGGCAATGACTGTCTGGTTCAGGGCCAGGCGAGGGTGCTCCAGCAAAGGCGTGGTAACGAGCATGAGCAGGGCCGCGACGCCAATCTGGAGGACCGCCATCTGTTCAAAAGGGAAGCGCTGGGTTGCGCGGCCCAGGAAAACGATCTGGAAGGCGAACGCAATGGCGCAGCCGATGGTCAGCAGATCGCCAGTATTGACGTTGGCGAAGTCCGCGAGGTTCTGGCGTCCGGCGGGCACCGTCATGAGGAACAGCCCGGTGAGCGCGAGGAAAATTCCCACCGCGCGCCAAAGATGAATTCTGGTGCGCCAGAAGGTGATCAGCACAATGGGGACCAGCACGGTGGACACCCCGGTGAGGAAGGCGGATTTTGAAGGTGTTGTCAGGGCCAGTCCGGTGGTTTGCAGCGCGTAGCCGAGAAACAGGAACACACCCACCGCGCAGCCCATCAGGGCAGCCGGACGGGTGAGCCCACTGAGGTTTTTTCGGTAATAAGCAGTCAGCAGAATCGCGGCCAGCAACATGCGCGCCGTGTTCAGGGCCAGGGGTGAAGCGTCGCGCAGGGCGGCTTTCACCAGCACAAAGGTGCTGCCCCAGATCAGGGTGACAAGGACGAGCAGAAGATGGGCTTTAATAGAGCGCGACACGCAAGGCCAATTGTAGCCGGTAGTTTATCGGGCGCGGGCCCTGCGCGGTTTGTTCCCGCTTCGCTTTGCGGTGCCGCGGACGGCGGCACGTTTGCGGGACGCGGTGATGGTCGCCTTTTTGCGTGCCGGGCGCGATTTAGCCGCGCTGCTGCGGCCTTTCCGCGAGGAGATCCTGCCTGGAGCAGTTGTTGCGCGGCGTGGCGCGGGCTGGTCCGTGCCGCCGGCAAACAGCCATTCCGCGCCTTTGCGCACCGGGGCTTTGCGGTTGCTCTCCCATTCGGCGGAGTCTTCATCGCCGCCGATCTCCGCCAGGGTGCGGCCGCTGAGGGCGGAATGATCCAGGGTCTCAACATCGAATCCCGGCTGCATGAACTCGTCTTTCTTCTTGATCAGCAGCCACTCCGTGCCTTTGGAGCCGGGACGCCGCGACCGCATGTGCGCGAGCACAAACTCGCCATTGAGTTTTTGCCCGCGCAGGCGAAATTTGAAATCGCCGCGCGCCAGCATCTGGCCGGGTTCGCCCAGCGGTTCCCAGTCGCCCACGTCCCACACCATGACCGTGCCCGCGCCATAGTTGCCGGGAGGAATGACGCCTTCAAAATCGAAATAGGAAACAGGATGGTCTTCCACCTGCATGGCCAGGCGCTTGTCGGCGGGGTCCAGCGATGGTCCTTTGGGGACGGCCCAGGACTTGAGCACGCCTTCCATCTCCAGCCGGAAATCGTAGTGCAGGCGCGAGGCGCGGTGCTTCTGCACCACAAAGCGGTGGCCCGGTTTAAGGGACACCTTGCCGCTGGGTTCCGGAGTGCTGTCAAAACGCCGTTTCTGGTTGTATTTTTCAAGGGCCATGTTCAATAGGATGCAGTCATGATGGCCGATTGTAGCCGCGATTTGTTGCGCTGTGAAACAATTGCAGTCCATTCCCAGGGAGCAGGACGATAGGAGCAGGACGATGGCGAAAGTTGCCGCCGAAAAATTACTCAGCCAGTCCGTTCATGAACGCCGGGCGACTCCCGGCTTTGAACCCGTCCCTATTCACGCCGCCGATCTGGAAAAGATCATTCGCGCCGGTCTGGCCGCCCCCAGCGCCTACAACCTGCAACCGTGGCGCTTTGTGGTGGTGCGCGATCCGGAGCAGAAGAAAAAGCTGCGCCAGGCCGCTTTCAACCAGGCCAAGGTCGAGGAAGCCAGCGCGGTGATTGTCGCCTGCGGTGATCCGCAGGGGTGGCAGGACGAACTCGAGGAGATCCTGCGCATCGCAAAGCAGCACGGATTCAGCGATGAGCAGAATGAGAAAACCCGCAAGGCGGTGACCAGGTTCTTCGCGGGCCAGCCGGGAAAAGCCGGCGGCCTGGAACCAACCTTTGATCTGTGGGTCAACCGGCACGTGATGATCGCTTTTACCACCATGATGTGGATGGCGGAGACCCTGGGCTATGACACCGCGCCCATGGAGGGCTTTGAAGAAGACAAGGTCAAAACGCTGCTCAGAATTCCAGAGCGCGTGCGCGTGGTCGCCCTGCTGGGAATCGGCCGTTTGCGCGGTCCCGACAAGCCTGATGCCGGACGCCTCGGTCCCGGCCGCATCGTCTTCGCCGACGAGTGGGGGAGCGGCATAGAATTTTAGCCACAGCAGGTCCCAGGAGAAGAGCGTGGAATTTTCATCCTTACGCAAGATTGATTTTGCCGCGGCGCAAAAACTGCTGCCCGCGAAAGACAACAAGCCGTTTGACACGGTCTTCACGCACGGCTCGTTGCAGGTTGAGATTTTTTCGCCCAAGGGCGTGGATACGCAGCAGCCGCACAAGCAGGACGAACTGTACGTGGTAATGTCCGGCGCGGGATGGTTCTACCATGAAGGCCGTCGCGAGCGCTTCTCGCCCGGCGACCTGCTGTTCGCTGCTGCGGGTGAGGCGCATCGCTTTGAAGATTTCAGTGATGACCTTGTGCTATGGGTCATCTTCTACGGTCCGCAGGGCGGGGAAAGGCCGCGCCCGTGAGACATCCGGCAGCGGCGAAGCTGCGCAGTTTCATGCAGAGGATTTGGGTCGCCCTGGCCGCAGCGGTCCTCTTGGCGCCCCAGGTCGCCGCACCCCGGCAAACATCCGGCAGCCGGCAGGCGAGCGCCGTCGAGTTCACCGACAATGATGCCGCCGGACTGCTCGGCCGGATTGCCGACGGCATGCAAACACGCAATCACAACAAAGTGCTGGCCGCCTTCGATCTGCGGCGAATGGCCGAGGGGCCGCTGTTCAGGCAGCAGATTGTTTCGCTGATCAGCCACAGTGACAGCATTCGCATCCATATCAACCTGGTGAGGACCGCGGAAGAAAACGGCAAGGGCATTGCCGAAGCGGACGTCGAGATGGAAGTCGCCCGGCGTGATGACAGCAACCCCGTGCACCAGCAGGGCCGGCTGCGGTTCACGGCGGACAAAGCTCCCTCCGGCTGGAAATTCATTGACGTGCAGCCGCGCGCGTTCTTCGCGCTGCCATGAGGATCTGATGATCAAGCGCGAATATCCTGACCGGCCGATCGTGGGCGTGGGCGCGGTGATTGTGGACCGCGGCCGCGTCCTGCTGGTGAAACGCGGCGCGCCTCCGCTGCAAGGCGAGTGGTCGCTGCCCGGCGGCGTGGTTGAGTTGGGGGAAACGCTCCGCGGGGCCGCCGAACGCGAAGCCCTGGAAGAAACCGGGCTGTCAGTCCGGGCCGGCGATGTCCTGGATATTTTCGACCGCATCATTCCGGGCGAGGATGGAAAGCCGCAATATCACTATGTGCTGATCGACTTTCAGTGCACGGTTGGCGGCGGGGAACTGCATGCCGGGGGCGATGCAGCAGAGGCCGAATGGGCCAGCGAAGAGGATTTGCCCCGGTTCAGGCTGGAGCAGCCCGCCCTGGACGTGGTTCGCAAGGCTTTTCGCCGCGCCTCCGCGGCTGCGCGGTGATTATTTCTTGCCGCCCCACACGTAGGCGTCGTCCTGGCGCAGTCCAAGAAACGCCAGCACGCGGCAGGCAAACTGGTGCGCCATGTCGTCCAGCGATTGAGGGAGGTTGTAGAAAGTTGGAATCAAGGGATAGATCGTGGCGCCGGCCTCGGCGGCCAGGTCCATGTTGCGGATGTGAACACGATTCAGCGGCGTTTCGCGCACGCACAGCACCAGCGGGCGCTTCTCTTTCAGGCAGACGTCGGCGGCGCGCTGAATCAGGTTGCCGGCCATGCCATGCGCGATCCCGGCCAGCGTTCCCATGCTGCACGGAAGAACGATCATTCCGTCCGTCGGATAGGATCCGCTGGCGATGCTGGCGCCGATATCGTCAACATTCTGCTGCTGGACTTTTTCTGATTTTCCGCCCAGCAGCTGCCGCACCAGGTCATTGCGTCCCTTGACGGCCAATTCCTCGGCAAAAACGCGGAGGGCGTTGTCGGAAGCAATAAAGTTTACGTGTTGTACGCGGGCATCGCGCTCCAGCAGCTTCAACAGTTCGCGCGTAAAGAGCGCGCCGCTGGCTCCGGTGGCCGCGACCGTAAGTACATGGGCTGTCGATTGGAACGGATTCCGCATCTAACGATGTAAGCTCAAGTTCAACCTGCTGAAACTGTTTGAGCATAGGGAGTTGGATCGGGCTGCGTCAAGCCGGTTCGCCTATGAGAAGTGTCTTCACAATACGGGCCCGGCGGCGAACAGCGGCGCAGCAGCTTGCGTTGCGCCAGGTGAAACGGGAAATCAGCGCCACGGACCCGCACGGACGCCTCAAGTATCTGCGTGATTTTACTGAGGCCTTCCTCGATTACGAACAAGTCCTCACCGCGCCTGACTTGCGCCAGAAATATGCCGGCTCTGACGTCATTCTGCTGGGCGACTATCACGCCCTGGCCGCCTCACAAAATTTTGCCGCTGGCCTGCTGGCAGAGCTTGCGGACGGGTCAAGGCCCGTGGTGCTGGCCGTGGAGATGGTCTTCGCCCGCGACCAGCGGGTTCTGGACCTCTGGTTCACCGGCGAGATCGGCGAAGACGAACTGCGCGCCGCAATCCGCTACGACGCAGAATGGGGCTATGACTGGGGGCCGTTTGTCGCTCTGCTGCGCAGGGCGCGGGAGAGCGGCTGTGCCGTTTACGGCATAGATTGCGGACCGCGCGGCAACATGCGGCGGATCGGCGCTCGTGACCGCTATGCCGCGGAAAGGATTTCCGAGCTGCGCGCGCGCATGCCGGAATCCAGGGTGCTGGCCCTGTTTGGAGAGGCGCACCTCGCACCCAACCACCTGCCGCGCTGGCTCCGGCAGCAACGTCCGCAAGACCGCATTCTCACCGTCCTGCA
>DATIWA010000559.1:0-5055 GCA_035465515.1 Candidatus Limnocylindrales bacterium
GGGGGACTCCCAGGACAACACGATAGTCATTTCAAGGCTAAATTTGCCGGCGTCTCCCTTCTGTGCCAGCGGTCACAGCTTTATGTGACAGGCAAGCTGCTCATTGCGAAATGGAGTGTCGCAGTTGGCGCAGTCGCCGCGCCTGAGGCCGCGTTGCTGGGCACAAGCGCGCCCGCGCCTTTCACCGTCGCGGCGGCGATGGCCGCTCCGGACCTGTTTCACCGCCTTGCCGGCGGTTTATTTGCGGGGAGTAATGCGCTCAAGCCATGAGATGAGATGGCTGGTCACCTCATCGCGGTTGATTTCATTCAGGAGCTCATGTCGCCCTTCGTGGTAAAACCGGTGCTCGAGCCTGGTGAGCCCCGCAGCCTGATACTGCGCCAGCATGGGTACAAGCATCCGCGTCCCCTCGCTTACAGGATCATGGCTGCCGGCGATTACATACAGGGGAAAGTCCTTGCGCACGCGGGCGCAGTTCCGCCATCGGGCGGCTTCCGCCCACCCATCCAGCATCTCAACCCAGAGCCGCACCGGGACCGCAAAGCCGCAGAGCGGGTCGGCCACATATTTGTCAACTTCAGCGGGGTCCCGGGAAAGCCAGTCAAACCCTGTGCGGGCCGGCTGAAATTTCCGGTTGAACGCGTCGAAAGTCAGGGACTGTACCAGGCTGCTGTGGGCCCGCGGCCCCAGCCGCAGTTGTTCGGCCCGCGTGATGAAACGGCCGGCCGCAGCCAGCAGCGTGGGCTGGCCGCTGCAGCCGGAGAGAACCGCCCCGGCCAGGGCCTCGCTGTGCTCTGCAATGACCTGCCGCGCCAGAGTTGCTCCCATGGAGTGGCCAAGCAGAACAACCGGCAACTCCGCAAACTGTTTTGCCATGTGCTGATGGAGCTGCCACAAATCGCTCAGGACCTTGTTCCAGCCGTCACTCGCGGCCATGAAGCCAAGGTCCTGTGGTGCTTTTGCCGTCCGCCCGTGCCCCCGCAAATCGCAGGCAAAAACGCCGTAGCCGGCGCCGGTAAGCGCCTCGGCCAGCCGCGCATACCTTCCGGCATGTTCGGCCAGCCCGTGCACGATCTGTACCAGGGCCCTTGGCGGCCCGCTGGGCAGCCAGCAATAGGCGAATAAATCGGCCCCATCGGGCGTATTAAATACGAAATTTGTTTGCCTCACCGCTCGCGCTCGTCCTCAATGACTTGCATCTAAATTTTGTGGTGTGAAATCGCATTGTAAGCCTTCTTTGAAAAAGGGGCTGGAGAATCGTCTAACCTCGACCTGCAGGGTCCCAGGGGCAGGAAAGGGCGAAGTTGAAATCCAAGGATGGCGGCATGTCGGCACTGCAGCAATCTAGGCCAGCCCGTCTGATCCTGTGCGTGGGGTCCAGGCAGGCTGATCTCGAGGTACACAAGGCGGTCCTCGAACGCTCCGGGTTTTCCGTCCTGGCCGCCCATGACACGGAAGAAGCTCTTCAAAGCTTCCAGAAATATCCGGTTGACCTGGTAATCACGGAGCATATGCCTGGTGCAGCCGGCGCCCGCATTGCGGAAACCATGAAAAGGTCCCGCCCGGAAGTTCCCATCGTGGTGCTTTCCGGCGCTCCGGAGACGGCCGCTGGTTCGCAATACGGTGATGTGTTCCTCAAGAAGACGGTCGGCCCGGGACGTCTGCTTGAGGCGGTGAAGTCCGTTCTCAGCCGGCCCGCCCCCGGCCCGGTGTCGCTTGAGAAGCCCCAGGCGGATGCCCGCGCCTTGTCCTCTTTGCTGTCTGCCGTGATTGAGGACTCTGACAGCGCCATCATCAGCCAGACTCTGGACGGCAGGATCATCGCGTGGAACAACGCGGCGGAGCGCATGTACGGCTACAGCCGCGATGAAATGATCGGCAAGTCCTCGTCCATCCTGGTTCCGCATGACCGTCTTGGAGAGTTCCGCTCCATCAAGCAGCGTCTCAGGAAGGGCGAAAAGATCGAACGCTTTGAAACCGTGAGCATGGCGCGCGACGGTCGTCTGTTGAACGTATCGCTTACCATTTCCCCCGTTCGCGACCGCTCCGGGAAGGTCATGGGAGCTTTAACCACCGCGCGAGATGTCACCCAGCTCAAAATGGCGGAAGTCTCTCTGCGCAACTCGGAAAGGCTGGCTCTTACCGGCAGAATGGCCGCCACCATCGCGCATGAAATCAGCAATCCCCTCGAGGCAATTGCGAATTCCCTTTATCTGCTCGAAAAATCCGGATCGCTGGATACCGTCAATCTGCGCCTGGTGCTCATGGCCCAGGCGGAGATGAAAAGCATAATGGAGATCACCCGCAACACCCTCAGCATGTCCCGTGAAGGCACTGCACAGCCTATGCCCGTCAGCGTGCCTGAACTGATTGAAAACGTGCTTGTCCTCTATGGGCGGAAAATTCAGTCGCTGGGCATCCGGGTGGAGAAGCGCTTTGAGTCCGAGGGGATCATCACCGGGCTGCCGGGAGAGTTGCGCCAGGTCTTCTCCAACCTGGTCCTCAATGCCGCGGACGCCCTGGCCCTCGTCGGCAACAGGCTCTTGCTGCACGTGTACGAGTCCACCGATTGGCGCTCCCCTTCCCGCCGCGGTTTGCGCGTTTCCATTTGCGACAATGCAACCGGGATCCAGGCCGAATACATTCCGCGTATTTTCGAACCGTTCTTTTCCACCAAGGGAGAAAAGGGCACCGGCGTGGGGCTGTGGGTGACTCGCGGCATTGTGGAGCGCCACCATGGTTCTATTCGCGTGCGGTCCAGCACACGGCCGGGCCGGGCCTTTACCTGCTTCTCTGTTTTCCTGCCCTATCAGAAATAGTTTTGCTCCGGTGCCGGCGCGGTGTGCGGTTTCGGACAGTTGTTTTCGCTAACGGACAATCACCTGCCTCCGTCGAATGTAAAGGACGCTTTTTCTCCCTTGCTTTCATAGGTTTGTGGATTACGGCGAAAAGGGCAGTCAAGTGCAACCGGAGAGCAGTGGGAGCGGCAGATTGCGGCTTGGCCCAACCCGTCAAGCCGGTCTGCTGAACACTGAAGAATGATCTGCCCGACTGAGAGCCACAACATGGCGCACGCCGTAACCCCGACGGACGGCTATGACGCACGGCCGCATATCCTGGTGGCCGAAGACCAGGGTGACGTTATCGCCGCGCTTCATCTTCTGCTGAAAACCAACGGCTATGAAACCGAATTCGTAAAATCTCCGGCAGAGGCCCTTGAGGCGCTCAGCCATCGTGCCTTTGACGCCGTGTTGCTCGATCTGAACTACAGCCGTGACACCACCTCCGGCACGGAGGGTCTGGAACTGCTCTCGCGGGTGCAGGCGCTGGACGATACTCTTGCAGTCTTGGTCATGACCGCCTGGGGATCCATCGATCTGGCGGTGGATGCCATGCATCGCGGGGCTTGCGATTTTGTGCAGAAGCCCTGGGACAACAAGCAACTGCTTAAAAAGCTCGAAGACCAGATGAAGCGCGCCCGGGCCCGCCGGCAACGCCGTCTCAGCCGGGACATGGAACAACAGGAGGCAGCTCAGATTCAGCGCGCTCTTCTGCCCCAACAGATCTCATCCCTTGAAGGCATGACGATTGTTGCCTCGTCGCAGCCGGCCCGCACCGTGGGCGGCGACTATTATGACGTTGTGCCGCTCGATGGCGGGCGGGTGGGGCTGTGCATCGCGGACGTGGTAGGCAAAGGCATGAGCGCGGCCCTCCTGATGTCGAACCTTCAGGCAACCGTGCGCATGCTGGCCCCGGACATTGCCGTCCCGGACGTCCTTTGTGACCGTGTCAACAAGGCTGTTTCCGCCAACAGTGTCACCGCTAAATTCATCACGTTCTTCTATTGCCTGCTGGATTCCGCGAAAAAACAGATCAGTTACACCAATGCAGGCCACAACTGGCCCATCCTGGCGCACGCGGACGGCTCCTGGGAGCGACTGAATACCGAAGACGTGGTGCTTGGCACGATCCAGGACTGGCAGTACCACCAGGTGCAAGCCGGGCTCCGCAGCGGCGACCGCCTGGTTCTCTTCACCGATGGCATCACTGAATGGACCAGCCCCGAAGGCGCGGAGTTCGGGGAGGAACGGCTGGTTCGCCTGGTCCTGGAAAATGTCGGGCTGCCGGCGCACGAGCTTAAGACAGGGATCCTGCAGGCAGTGCACGATTATTGCCGGTGCGAACCGGCCGACGATGCCACGTTGATCGTCGTGGAAATCGACTAAAAGGGAAAATGCCAAAGAGGAGGAAGTAAGCAGCCTTGGTGCGGGCGTCCGCATCTCTCTAAGTGCTGTCCCGGATTCTCACCCTATCAGTTCAGGCTCCCGGGATTTCGTGCGGCCAACAAGGGGGACGGTAATGGACCACAAGAGAGGCGATGCAGACGGTGGCCGCTCGTTGGACATAAAAGAAGTGCGGCTTGTGGCCGATTTGCGAATCATGCACTCCAAGGTTGACGAACTGTTCCAACTCGTCACGAACCTGAAGCGCCGCCACGACGAACGCTCCATTCGCGCCTATGCTGACAGCCACGTCCTGGAGGAAGATATCAATCGGGTGGACGAGATCTATCTCTGGTTTATCAATCTCAAAGAAAAGGAAGAAGACCGGCGGCGGACCGGTTAGGCCTGATTTGGCGCATTTTGGGCCACCTGGTTCCGCCTGCCTGGCTGCGCTCCCTGTCCGTGAGGCCCCCGTTGCGGATCGCTGAAAATCAGGCCGCCCGCCGCGGTCGCCGCCGTGAGGGCGCAGGTCTCGCCTCCTCTTCTTCCGTTTCCATCCCCGACTGTTCGGGCTTGATTTTCTTTGCCAGCCCCTGCATTTTTTTCAGCGTCTGTTCCTCCTCCTTCAGGTTCTGCTGAAGCAGCTTGACTGCCTTGGTATGTCCCATGTCCTGCGCAAGCTGTATCAGGGCCTCGTAGGCGCAAATCTCATAGTTTTCCACTTTGGACGCGGCGCCAATGCTGAAAACGTCCAGAATGTCTTCCGAAGGCTCCTCCTGCTGTTTGAAAGTATCCAGTTCCTCCAGCAGGCCTTTCAGTCCCTTGCATTCGG
>DATIWA010000560.1:0-3851 GCA_035465515.1 Candidatus Limnocylindrales bacterium
GCTTGACATGCATAGCCGGGGAGCGTAGCGTCAGAAGTGAGCGAGTATCATTCCTCACTTTTCAGGTCCTCTGAACTAAGTCAGACCATCTGAGATCCCTCCATCTTAGCCCCACCACAACCAAGGAGGTTGACTGTGTTCGCACGCAAACTCTCCATCCATCTCAAATCAGACATGCTCGCCGAATTTAACAAGATACTCGAACAGGAAATAGTCCCGGTGCTCCGTCAGCAGAAAGGCTTCCAGGACGAGATCGCCTTCGCAGTTCCCGGCACCAAGGACGTTCTTGCATTCTCTTTGTGGGACAGCAAACAGTCCGCCGAGGCGTACGCCAGCGCAACATACCAGCGCGTACTGGGAATGCTGGAAAAGGTGACCGATGGAACTCCAAAGGTCGAGGCAACCGAGGTCCTGTACTCGACAATTCACAAAAGCAGAGCCACTGTTTCCGCAGCTTGAGCTGTGCGGCCGCTTCTTTCCTGAGGGAAGAAGCGGTCAAGACTCCGCCAGACATCATTAGAACTGAAGAACCGAGGTGCCTATGTACCTGAAAACCATGATTTCGATCTCACTTGCCGCGCTGACCTTTGCGTTGATTGCGGCGCCCAATCCAGACTTTCGGGTATTCCTCCAGTTCCTGATCAGTGCATCGGCTGCCCTGATCGTCCTGCACACTGTTCGCGGCGAGACGGAGTACCTGTGGGCTGGCATGTTCCTGGCGGTGGTCCTGCTGTTCAACCCGATCATACCCGTCGCTCTGCCGAGCCGTGGGGTCTTCCTGCTGGATCTGGCGTGCGCGGGGCTATTTCTTCTTTACTACAGGATCCACAGAGCAAAGCCGCGAATGTCGATTGCGTCCATCACGAGCGATGGTCCCGGCTCGCGGGCCCTGTAGGCTTGAAGCGTTTGCCGCTACACGGCCATCAAGCGCTCCACGAATGCGGCCCATGGAGGAGCCAATTCATGATTCCTTATCTTGCGAGCAGAAGAAGACTTCAAATCGAGGACATTTTAGAAAGCGCAGTAGTTCTGAGCTGGAAGGAACTGTTGGATTCTTCGCACAAAGGCGTGGTCCACGTCGAATATGGGACCGCACCCGAACCCTCATTGCAATATCTGAAGATCTGGCTCTCAACCACACGGGGAAAGTGGGACCTGATCTGCGAATACTGGATGTCTCGCGGATCGTCCAGCCTCCCGGCCGCGGGGCTGACGTTCAGCAACGGGTACCATTCCGCGCATCTGGCACACATGCTGGAAGATGTGATGCGGCGCCATGGAGGCATTGCAGGCTCGCTGTCAGGAGAGACCTCCGTCGGCTTGATCATGGTTGGGCCGCCCACCGAGGGCGACACGCTGGAGGCCAGCGACCGCATGAGCAAGGCGTATGAGCGACTCGGCCTGGCATTTGCAGCGACGGCGGGCGGTGCAGCGTGAATGCGGCCGGCGTCCAGAACGGAGCCATGATGATCCGGGAAGGGTTTCTTTTGCCTGAGTCCGCGGAGTTGGAGAGCCGCAGTTACTCAAAGACCTGGCGCACGCTGGCAGGAACAGACAGTTTTGCCATGGACCAGAAGCTGCGCGCCGCCGGCTTGCACATGTTTTTTATTGCCGGGGAATTGAAAGTGGTCGAATTGGGAATGGGGGCAGGCGCAACCCGCCGGGGCATGAAGAGGATCCTGGCTCGGGGGCGCAAAAACAGCATGAACTGCATGGAAATTACACGGATCAGGCCGGCCCATTTTCTGGGCGTTCCCTGTGTCGTGATTTGCGGCTACTCCTTCCACATACAGAGCAGCGCAACTCTGCACAGCAAGACGCAACGGCAGTTGGAACAGCAGGACAGAGACTGGGCTTCAGGATAAGACAATCACAGACGGCCCCCCCCGACTCCAGGCCAACCATTCAATCCCGGCGAGCGGAAATAAAAGAAGGGACTCATCTATGCGCTCTCAATATGTTTTTGCCGCGGCAAAGGAAATAAGCAACCGCTTTTTATTGTGCAGAGTGACCTCTGCTTCCGCGCGGCGCCTTCAAATAGGTTCAAAACAGCCTGCTGAGACGATCAATCAGTCGCTCGGCCTTATAGCGGCGGCGGCGTTGAACGGAGTGGGCAACGGCGAAAGCGAGATAGCGCAGAGTGATGCTGGCCAAGAGCTCGCGACATCGGCTGCAACGGCTGTTCCAATGGCAGAGCCGCCGGGGAACTGAGCCGGCGCCGGCAGATCACGCCGATTCAAGGAAGCGTCGGTCCGCTGCTAGTGGGCAAAGCGCAGGCGCTCCTGCTCGACGGCGTAGTGGATGATGTCCTTGTCCCGTTTGTCCCATTTCCTGGCGTGAAGGTTGGCGGCAGAATCGAAAAGGACAGATTGAGTGGCGCTGTCAGTCTCAGAGTCGCCAAAATCCTCGTACGACTGCGCGTGCGCGGCCCGCAGCAGCGGATACTCATGCTGGTACAAATCGGCAATCGTCTTTTTCTCCAGAATGACCGCGGCCAGGTCGCCTTCATTGGTCAATGAGAACTGGGCGACAAACGATTCAAGCTTGCGCGTGGTTGCCACTTCACTTGCCATTAACGGCCTGGCCTTCTCCCGGGCCTGTTCTTCGTTATCCGCATCCACCACAACGCAATTCCCGTCCCGCAAACGTAATACAAAAACCGGCACGTGGGCCTCCTGGGTGAGATCCCCGAAGATCTCCCTTGATTGATTGTATATGGCCTCTGTGAGCACGCGACGCGGAAGCAGAAGTTTCACTGCGAAGGCTTTATGAGCGGCTACTCCGAGAAAATTCTCCAAGCGCCATTTGCGGCGCGCAGTCAGGCTTTGTTCCGCAAGGGCGACGGAGACGCCTTTTTCCGGGCGTGGCGCTCATAGCGGCGCTCGCCCATGGCGATGAGGCGGGAGAGCTTGATGCCGTGCACGTCGGCGATGGCGCGCAGCACGCCGAATGTGGGGTTCTGCTTTCCGTGCTCGATGTCATTCATGTAGGAAGGATCGCAGCGCACAAGGCTGCTGACGTGGTGGTAAGACCACTGTTTCTTTAATCGCAAGTCCGTGATCACAGCGCCCAGGGCCTCCTCGGGCGTGTCACATCGGCGCATTAATTCCCTTGGGACTTTACCGGCCACGGAGACATCATGGGCCGTTGACCTCCAATCATGCTGTAGTATATATTCTACATGATGTTCAATAGTAACGGTCTGAAATGCCGGATGGTTGCAGCAGCAAGCCTTTTAGCGCTCCGTTGCGCTGCGCCTTCGGCTTTGCTCAGGGTTTCGCGCCTGCGGCGCTCAGGCGGATCATCGGCTCTCCGCCTTTGCTCCGGACGGTTACTGGCGGAAAGTAAGGAATGAACAGCATGAAACTGCGAGTGTACCAGAGTCTTTACTGGGCGAACCAGGGGCTGATCCACGCCGCACGGACGCTGGAGGAGTTGAGCAAAGAACCGGACCTGCCGCAGGCGCAGCTTCAGGAGATGCGGGCGACCATCGAAGAGACCCGCGCCACCATGAACAGCACCCTGGCCGAGCGCATTGACCAGCATGAGACAGACCGCGCCGGCCGCCTGGACCTGGAGCGTTATCTGCGGGAAAAAGTCGGCTCGCCGGAAGGGAAAGAGCCGGAAGACATACGGGGAAAATAGGAGCGCTCCGGGGCTCACCATCATATTGCAGCTTTCTTGAAGCACATCTGTTTTCGGCGATACTTCTTCTCGCCGAGACAGGGTTTTTCGCCGTTTTTTTGTTGTCACCCGTTCGCGCATACGCTAAAACGGGAGTCGGGCTACGCTGTGTTGTCAGCTCGAACGCAGCCCTAACCACTCAATCACCTGTTGCGATGCGATCAAAT
>DATIWA010000561.1:0-3310 GCA_035465515.1 Candidatus Limnocylindrales bacterium
ACTGACGCGGTGGGCTCCAGAAGCTGGGTCGGACCAGAAGGGCTGTGAATTATCTCGATACTTTGTTGAAATCTGCCATACGTTGCCCGGTTATTCCCCCGAGATGCAGCCCTTTTTGACCCTGAGCACATTTTTGCATATGACCCTTAAATATCGTAATAGAGCGCAAATTCATAGGGATGCGGGCGCAGGCGCATGGCATCCACTTCCTTCTGGCGCTTGTACTCGATGTAAGTGCCCAGCAGGTCTTCAGTGAAAACGTCGCCTTTGAGCAGGAACTGGTGGTCGCGGGCAAGCGCTTCCAGGGCTTCATCGAGCGACGCGGGCATGGATGGAACTTTGGCCAGTTCCTCCGGGCCGAGATCATAAATGTCCTTGTCGAGCGGCTGGCCGGGATCGATTTTGTTTTCGATGCCGTCCAGCCCGGCCATCATCATGGCGGCAAAAGCGATGTAAGGATTGCAGCTCGGGTCGGGCGGGCGAAACTCAACACGTTTGGCTTTCGGGGATGCCGAGTACATGGGAATGCGGCAGGCGGCGGAGCGGTTACGGCGCGAATAAGCCAGGTTCACCGGCGCCTCAAAGCCGGGTACCAGACGCTTGTACGAATTGGTGGTAGGGGCAATGATGGCGGAGAGCGCGGGCCCGTGCTTGATCAGGCCTCCGATGTACCAGAGGGCGGTCTGCGAGAGCCCGGCGTAGCCGTCGCCGGCGAACAGCGGCTTTTCGTCCTTCCAGAGCGATTGGTGCGTGTGCATGCCGCTGCCGTTATCGTTGAAGAGCGGCTTGGGCATGAAGGTAACGGTCTTGCCGTGCTGGTTGGCCACATTCTTCACGATGTACTTGTAGAGCATCATGTTATCGGCGGAGCGCACCAGCTTGCTGAACTTCAGATCAATTTCCGTCTGGCCGCCCGTGGCCACTTCATGGTGGTGGCACTCCACTTCAAGCCCGCAGGCCTGCAAGGTCAACGTCATCTCGGTGCGCAGGTCCTGGTAATGGTCGGTCGGCGGGACAGGAAAATATCCCTCCTTGAAACGCGGGCGGTATCCCAGGTTGTTCTCCTTGCGGCCGGAGTTCCAGCGGCCCTCTTCCGCATCAATGAAGTAAAAGCTGTGGTTCTCGCGCTGGTCGAAGCGGACGTTGTCGAAGATGAAAAATTCGGCTTCGGCGCCGAAGTACGCCGTGTCGGCCAGCCCGGTCGAGAGCAGATACATCTCGGCCTTGCGGGCGATATAACGCGGGTCACGGTCATAGCGCTGCTTGGTGACCGGGTCAATCACGTCGGCGATCATCACCAGCGTAGGGACCTGGGTGAACGGGTCCATGATGAAGAAATCGGGATCAGGGACGAGCAGCATGTCACTCTCGTGAATGGCCGCCCAGCCGCGGATGGAGGAACCATCCATGCCGAAGCCATCTTCAAAAGAAGCTTCAGTAAATTGTTCGATGGGAAAGGACACATGGTGCCACAGGCCGGGAAGATCAGTAAAACGCAGATCAAGCAGCCTGGCGCCTTTCTCCCGGGCGAATTCAAGCACGGCTTTGGGATCGGATTTGCGCGGCATGGATGCAATATCTCAGTATTGACCATATATGCAGCGCGGCGCCAAAGGAAATTGAAGTTTTTTATCGCAGGAATAAACAGCTTTTATCGCGCAGGAAAGGAGACAGCAGAAACAGGCAGCGCGTCATGGACCCTGGCTTTGAATCCATGACGCACTGCACCGATGATTATTTCGCCAACGGCGCGATAATTGTGCTTAGAAGATCCGGCTTCGATTCATCGCGCACCAGATGCGCGTACTTTTCTCCTCCGTGATAGGAGAGAGTGAAGACCTTGTAAAAGTCTCCGGTGTTGACCAGCAGTTCGAGGTTCGTGTCAGGCTGTTTGGCGGCTTTCAGCGCATCACGGAGGATGTCAGGATCAAATTTGCGACCGTTGACCGCGACCAGCCTGCTGCCCGGAGCAACGCCGGCGTTCCATGCAGGGCTCCCGGCGATGACGTCTTCTATGCCGCCTTTGTCATTTAACGCGAGCCCGATGGAAAAACGGGCGTCCACCCTCTTGCGGACCTTCTCCATGGCTTTGGTGTATTCGCTTGGCTGATCATCATAGACCAGCTTCCATCCGCTATTGGCGATGCCGCCCAGCGGCGCGCCGGGACCGTAAGTATCGAGGCGCTCACGAAGGAACTTGGCCCAGTCGTAGGGCAATACCTGATTCAGGGTCTTGACCACATCGTCAAAATTGTAGGGGATGATTTCCGGCGGGGTGTTCCGGCCGCCGTGGAAGAGCCGGCAGAAATCGTTCATTGACTTCTGGCCGTGTGTCTGCTGGCGGATGATGGTGTCAGCCTCCAGCCAGATAAGGAAGCCCTCGGGATAGTAGTCCACGCTGCGCCGCCAGCTTTCGAATTCCGGCGGCGCGCCGTAAAGAAGCTGGGCCGCATCGGCGGTATCCTGCAAGGGGCGCCAGGTTCGACCCGGCGTGTGGTCGAGTGCGGCGGCGGTCTCGGCCGCTTCATCCAGGAACTGCTGCTTGTCCCAGAGGCCGCTGCGGGCGGCAAGGATTTCACCCAGGTACTGGGTAAGGCCTTCATACACCCAGAGCAGATTGCCCTTCATCGGCTCCTGGTAATTCGGGGTAGCCAGTCCGTCAGGCCGGCGGTATTTGCCGTTCCAGGAATGCGTCATTTCATGCGGAAGCAAAGCGCCGGCGAGCCAGCGCATGTCCTTATCAACCATCGTGCGTTCGGCCACGCGGTCGTCGCTGGATTCATGATGTTCCAGGCCGAAATGGGCGGTGTGGTCGCTCAAGGTCAGCAGAAAATGGTAATCGCGGTAATGCCGCGCCTGGAAGAGCGCGCCGGTTTCGGCCACCAGGTTCTTGTAGTCGTCAACGATCGGCGCGGGCATCTGCAAGGCGGCATCGCCGTCCGACACCATGTCAATGTAGTGCTGGATGGGGCCCTGGGGCGTGAGCGGGATGCGACGGAAATGCGCGCCGCTGAGAACGGGCGAGTCCACCAGCGTGGTCAGGGTGACGGGAACGAACGAAATCTGGTCAGCATTCTCGCCGGCCACGGGAAGCGCCGTACCGAAATGCCATCCCTGCGGCAGCTTCAGGGCAGCCTGGACCTGCACGGCATCGCTCTTTTCACCCTGGAGATAGAGGACGACCTGGTTCCAGCTCAGCATGAGCAGTTGCGTGGTGGCGGACGCTCCGGAGGAAAAACCTTCGGGAGGAGCAGGCATAACCAGGTCGAGACGCGCTTCAAGCGTATTCACGCCCTGCGGCACGTCCACG
>DATIWA010000562.1:0-1945 GCA_035465515.1 Candidatus Limnocylindrales bacterium
TCTTCTTTTTCGGTGCAATTGCGGGCAATGGCGGCGAGCTCGTCCTCGGAATAGCTGCTTTCTCCGCAGCCCAGCGCCTTCTTGATCAGCCGTTGCGTCACAACGTCCGCAAAGCGCCGGTTCGGGGCGGTAGAGTGAGTATAGTTCTGCACGGCCAGACCAAAGTGCCCGGGAGAAGGCGTCCCGGGACGCTCAACCACGTACTCGCCCGGTCCCATCAGCTTGATCACGGCCAGGGAAAGATCGGCAAAGTGGTCGGGGTCGGCGGCTTTGCGCGCACACAGAAAGTCGCTTAACGCCCTGGAGTCGGGTTGCGAAGGCAGGTTCCCTCCCTGCTGCGCCGCCAGGGCGACAATCCGGTCCCAGCGTTCCGGAGTTTTCACCACCCGCCGGATCGACGGCATCTTGCTCTCCTCCAGCATCATAGCCACTGACCCATTCGCGGCGATCATGAAATCTTCTATCAGGTCTGTGGCGCGGTTCTTTTCCTGCTTGATCAGGTCCACGACCTTCTCATTCAGCACCACGGGATGGACTTCAGTGGTCTCAATATCCAGCGCTCCATGGCGATGCCGCTCGTTCTTGAGCGCCTGGGCAATTTCGTCCTGCAGCCGGAGCTGGGCCTGCAACTCCTGAGATTGTGCCACCTTTCGCGGAGCGGGGGCGCGACCTTCCAGCCAGGCCCCCACGCCGTTATACGTGAGCTGCGCCTTGTTTCTCACCACCGCGCGATAGATGGAATGCCCACGGACCTGTCCGTCGCTGCCTACTGTGAATTCCGTCACCACACTCAATGCATCATTGCCTTCCAGCAGGGAAGAGATACCGGTGCAGAGCTGTTCCGGCAGCATGGGAAAATTCCGCACTCCCGTATAAACCGTGGTGGTTTCATGGGCCGCATGCTGGTCAATCGGTGAGGCGTACGGCACGAAGGCGTCCACGTCGGCGATACCGATGCGCACCCGCGCCGTTCCATCCGGCAGCTTTTCGGCTGCTTCAATCTGATCAAGATCGCGAGAGGTGTCATTGTCAATCGAGGACCAGAGCAGATGGCGAAGGTCGCGTATGTCCGGTGAGGACGCCACCTGCGATGGCGCGCGCTCCAGTTGAAGCACCTGCTGCCGGACTTCCGGAGGAAAGTCCGGCTGGAAGCCGTTCTCCAGCATCACCTGCCGGGCCATTGTCTGAAGGTCCACATGGGACGGATGGGTTTTGTTCATGGGCTTGGGTCGGGAACTGCAAGGGTAACACGCCGTCGACCGCGCGGGGCCCGGCTTCAAAGAGCCATTAGACGAAAGACGCCGTAGCGGCGGCGCCCCGCCAGATCGGTTGTTTGCTCCCGGGCGCCTTTTGCGGGGTCTGGTCTGACAGTCTCTCGACTGACTCTTCCAGCATTACATCAAAGGTGTGTCCGCATTCGGGGCAGGTGATTTCCTGAATGCCGCAAGAGCGCCTGGCGGTCTTGCGCACAGGGAAAGTGTCGCCGTAAGGGCATTCAATAAAAGTGATGTTGCCGGCAGCCATGGAAACTCCTGAATCTTACCTCGTACGCAGGCGCAAGATACCGCTCCAGGCATTTATCAACAAGTTACCGTGGTTTCAGCACCCCCCGCCGACCGCCACGGAGCCCCGGGGCGCACGTTGTCTGGATCTCAGGCAATCAAAGGTGCAAGAGCAGCGGTAACCTTCCGGGTTCCGTTCTTTGCCGCGCGACCGAATCATGGTTTTCTGGCGGCGCGGCGCGAAAATATCCAAATATCTGAAAACCCTTGATTTCCGGCGGTGATGCGCCGCGTAAGACATAAAGAAGCGCAATCCCAACCCGCTGCGCCAATCATGTTTGCGCTCTGTTCCGAATTCAGGAACCGGCTTGTTGCAGGGTTTGCATTTGCACCTTGTTCGGTATGATTCGCCCTGCCGGAAGAATAGTATCCGGCGCTGCCCA
>DATIWA010000563.1:0-6371 GCA_035465515.1 Candidatus Limnocylindrales bacterium
ACTTGAACCCGGCGGATACCTGGGACGTGATCGGCGTGTTTCAGCGCTCAGACAAGCGCGACGTTGATGACGCGGTTGCCGCGGCGCGGCAGGCTTTCGAGCGCTGGCGTTTGGTGCCTGCTCCCAAGCGGGCGGAAATCATCTTTCGCGCCGGACAGATCCTGGCCGAGCGCAAGGAAGAGTATGCCCGTCTCATGACCCGCGAAATGGGCAAGGTGCTTAAGGAGACGCGGGGGGACGTGCAGGAGGCGATTGACACGGCCTACTATATGGCCGGCGAGGGCCGGCGGCAATTCGGCGCGACTGTCCCGTCAGAACTGCCCAACAAATTTGCCATGGCGGTCCGTAGGCCTATCGGGGTGTGCGGCATGATCGTTCCGTGGAACTTTCCCATGGCCATCCCCTCATGGAAGCTCCTCCCGGCGCTGGTTTGCGGGAATAGCTGCGTGATCAAACCGGCGGAAGACACTCCGCTTTCAACCTTCAATCTTGTCAAGGCCCTTACCGATGCCGGGCTGCCTAAAGGTGTGGTGAACATCGTCACTGGCTTCGGTCCGGATGCGGGCGCGCCGATCGTGGATCATCCGGAAGTCCGCGCCGTGTCTTTTACCGGGTCCAGCGAGGTCGGCCGGATGGTGGGCGAAGTGGCGGCCCGCTCGTTTAAGCCCTGTTCGCTGGAGATGGGCGGCAAGAACGCGATCATCGTGATGGATGATGCCAATCTCGACCTGGCCCTCGAAGGTGTGCTCTGGGGCGCATTCGGCACCACGGGGCAGCGCTGCACCGCCACCAGCCGCGTCATCATCCAGAAAGGCGTTTACCGCCAGTTCGCCGACCGCCTGATCTATCGCGCACAACGGCTCAAGGTGGGGAACGGCCTGGATGAAACTGTGGAGGTCGGGCCGCAAATCAACGAACAGCAGGTGGCAACGACCGAGAAATATGTGCAGATCGGCAAGAACGAAGGCGCCAAGCTGGAAGCCGGCGGCAAGGCCCTGAACAAGCCCGAGTACTCTTATGGCTGGTTCTTTGAACCCACGGTATTTACAGATGTGCACTCCCAGATGCGCATTGCCCAGGAGGAAATTTTTGGCCCGGTGGTGAGCCTGATCCCCTGCGAAAACTTTGATCAGGCCATAGAAATCGCCAACAATGTTCCTTACGGCCTTTCCTCCTCGATCTATACGCGCGACGTGAACCGGGCGTTCCGCGCCATGCGCGATATCTACGCCGGCATCACATACGTGAATGCGCCGACCATCGGCGCTGAAGTGCATCTGCCTTTCGGCGGCACCAAGTCCACGGGCAATGGGCATCGCGAAGGCGGGCTTGGGGCAATCGACTTTTACACCCAATGGAAGTCCATCTACGTTGATTACTCAGACAAGCTGCAAAGAGCGCAGATTGACACCGGGGAGTAGCCCTCCCCGGCGGCCAGGGCTTTGCACGCTGACAATGGATCAGACCCTTTCCCGATCGCACCCTTACGGCTGGCCTGGAGCGCTGATACTCCGGGCCCGCCTGTTTGCTGTTGCCCCAGCGCTTATAATGTGACTCAGGCTTGCACGTTTAAACCTTGATCCGTGAGCGGTGAAATTCCGCGGTGTCCAAACCAGAGCAGAAACATCGATCGCTTTCCCTCGGCCAGCGCCGGGCCACGCTGATTCCGCTGGCACTGGGGATCTTTGTGCTTTTTGGCGTGGTGTTTTCCCAGCAGGCCTTCAACCTCAAGAACCTGCGTCCGGACTCCGCGCACGAAACGCTGGTCCTGGTCGCGCTTTCAGCGCTGGTTTTCCTGCTGCTGGTGGTGCTCACTTTTGTCCTTTTTCGCAACCTGGTCAAGCTGTATGCGGAGCGGCGGCTGGGAGTGCTGGGCTCCCGTTTCCGGACGCGCATGCTGGTGGGCGCCCTGCTTCTCTCGTTTGCGCCGGCCATCGTGATGTTCATGTTTTCCTACGGGCTGATGAACCGGTCCATAGACAAGTGGTTCTCCATGCCCGTGAATGAGTTGCAGCAGGATTCCGGACGCGTGGGAGCTTTGCTGGCTGACTATGCGGGCGACAATGCCCGCCAGGAGGCGGTGGAAATTGCGGTCTCACCGGAAACACAAAAGGCCTTTGCCAGCGCGAATTATTCCGGCGTGCTGAACGTTTTTCGAAGGCATCAACCCACGCTCCAGGGAGGCTTTGCCCTGGCCATCTCCGGGAGTAATTCTGTGGCCAGTTGGAACGCGCCCCAGCCGTGGCCCGTACTGAAGACCCAACTGCCGGGGTTACAGCAACTTGGGCGAGCGCCACGGAAATGGGTCCATGGCGGCGTTGAATATCTGCTGGCCACGGCTCCGGTTTCTGAAAACGGCACGATCATGGTTGGCCTGCCTTTGCCGAAGGATTTTTCCCCAACCCTGGAGCAGATCAACCAGAACCAGCGGAACTACCTGGCGTTGAGCAGCCAGGCCAAGCGAATCCGCGGCATGTACATGCTGCTGCTGACGCTCTTGACGGTCCTGGTGCTGTTTGTGGCCACCTGGTTTTCGCTGTTTGTGGCCAAACTGGTCACACGGCCGGTGGAGGCGCTGGCGGAGGCGACGAAAGAAATTTCGCTGGGCCATCTGGGCCATCGCGTGGAAGTCCCCGCCGCCGACGAGCTTGGGGAACTTGTTGCGTCCTTCAACCGCATGGCGGCAGAGCTGGAGTCGAGCCGCCACAAGATCGAGGAATCCGCCCGAGCGCTTACTGAAACCAACACCGAACTGGACCGCCGCCGGCGCCACATTGAGACCATCCTGGAGAGCATTCCCACAGGCGTGCTGTCACTTGGCCCGGACCGGCGCGTCACCCACAGCAACGTGGCTTTTGGACGCATGTTCTGGCCGCAGGGCGGAGCGCCGATTGTCGGCGCCATGCTGAGTGAGATTTTTCCGGCGGAGGTTGCCGCCGACCTGGAACATCTCCTGCGCCGGGCCGACCGCATGGCCATTATTGCGGCGCAATTTGAGATACCGGTGGAGAAACAGAAACTCAATGCCAGCGTTACGGTTTCCTCCGTGCAGCATGGCAGGCAGCGTCTGGGCTACGTGATTGTTTTTGAGGACTTCAGCGAATTGCTGAAGGCGCAGAAGGAAGCGGCCTGGCGCGAGGTGGCGCGCCGCGTGGCGCACGAAATCAAGAATCCGCTGACGCCGATCGCGCTTTCAGCCGAGCGCATCCGGCGCCACCTGGAACGCGGCTCCGCCCCTGACCGCAACTCGCTCAACATCATCAACGGCTGCGCTGAAACCATATCGGAAGCCGTACAGACGGTGCGTTCCCTGGTGGATGAGTTTTCCTCGCTGGCCCGCTTCCCTGAGGCCCAGCCGCGTCCGGCTGATATCAATGAGATTGTGGAAGGCACCCTGGCCATGTTTAACGGCCGGCTGGATGGGATACAGGTGGAGAAGCAGCTTGAAGCCGGGTTGCCGCTGGCCATGGCCGATCCTGAGGCCATCCGGCGGGCCCTTGCCAACCTGATAGACAACGCCGCGGAAGCCATGCACGATTCCTTTGTTCGCGAGATACACATTGCCACCTCACTGGTGGAGAGCCGCGACGCGCTGGAGATCGTGATTGCGGATACCGGCCACGGAATCAGCCGGGAGCTGAAGGAAAAACTCTTCCTTCCGTATTTCTCAACCAAGAAGCGCGGCACCGGCCTGGGTCTGGCGATTGTGCGACGCATCATAGAAGACCACCGTGGTTCCATCCGGGTGGAAGAAAACCAGCCGGCGGGAGCCAAGTTCATTGTGGAGCTGCCCCTTGCCGGTGACATGGCAGAGGCCGAAAAGCAGAATGCATAGCATCCTGGTGGTGGACGATGAACGCGAGATCCGCGAATCGCTGCGGGGCATTCTCGAAGATGAAGACTACAGGGTCTTTGAGGCGGAGAGCGGAGAAGCCTGCCTGGAACAGTTGAAGAAACGCGGCTGCGAAGTGGTCCTGCTGGACATCTGGCTGCCCGGCATGGATGGCCTGGAAACCCTGGAGCGCATCCGGCAAATGCAAGTGGAACAGCCGGCCGAAATCATCATGATCTCCGGCCACGGAACCATTGAGACGGCGGTCAAGGCCACCAAGCTGGGGGCCTTCGATTTTCTGGAAAAACCGCTCTCGCTTGAACGCACGCTGATCGTGATCAAGAATGCCCTGGAGGCGCACCGCCTTCGCCGGGAAAACACCGAGTACAAGAAGCAGGTACAGGCCAAGAGCGTAATTGTGGGCGAGAGCATTCCCATGAAGGCCCTGCGCCAGCAGATCGGCATCATGGCGCCCACCAACGGGCGCGTCCTGATCTATGGCGAATCCGGCACCGGCAAGGAGCTGGTAGCGCACGCCATTCATGCCCATAGCCTGCGCAAGGACAACTTGTTTGTGGAAGTAAATTGTGCCGCCATTCCGGAAGACTGGATTGAGAGCGAGCTGTTTGGCCATCGCAAGGGCGCGCTGCCCGGCGCGGCAAGCGACAAGGAAGGGAAATTCGAGAAGGCCAATGAAGGAACGCTGTTTCTCGATGAGGTCGGCGACATGAGCCTGAAGACCCAGTCCAAGGTGCTGCGCACGCTCGACGAACAGAAGTTCACGCCGGTGGGTGACGATGAGCCGGTGAAAGTGGACGTAAGGGTGATCGCCGCGACGAACAAGGACCTGGAAGAAGAGATTTCGCGCGGCAACTTCCGGGAAGACCTTTTTTACCGGCTGAACGTGATCCCTTTCTATGTGCCGCCGCTGCGCGAGCGCAAAGAAGACATCCCCCTGCTGGCGAGGCACTTCCTGAAAGAGTTCTCCGCGGCTTACAGCCGGCGCTCCCGCGAGATCACCGAAGACGCCATGGAGATCCTGATGCGGTATTCCTGGCCGGGCAACGTGCGCGAGCTGCGCAACGTAATTGAGCGGCTGGTGATCATGAACCCCACCGTACACAAGATCGAGCGCAAGCACCTGCCGCCGCTGATGCACCGCGAAGGCAGCCGCGCAACTTCCGGCTTCTCCACGCTGCACCAGGCGCGCGCCGCGTATGAGCGCGACTACATCCTGAAGAAGCTGGACGAAAATCACGGCAACGTCAGCCGCACGGCCGAAGTGCTGGGACTGGAGCGCAGCCACTTGTATCGCAAGATGAAGACGCTGGGAATAGCGGTCAAAGAGTGATGCCTGCAGAGCTCGGTTTTGCCGGCGACCGGCAGCCTGCTACTCTTCCCCCGGTCTCTCTGCCAGGGCTTCCAACTGTCTGCGCCAGTCCAGTTCATCCACAAATGCCGCGGACTCGCGCCATCCGGGCTTTACCTTGACGAAAAGCTCGAGAAACACTTTCTTGCCCAACAAACCTTCCAGTTCCAGCCGGGCCGCCGTCCCGATGTCCTTCAGCTTCTGCCCGCCCTTGCCGATCAGGATCGCCTTCTGCCCGTCGCGCTCGCAGTAGATGGCCGCCGCGATGCGGTCGAGCTTTTCTGACTCTTCAAACCGCTCGACCACCACCGCTGTGGCATAAGGGATTTCCTTGCCTGTCTTGAGCAGGACCTTCTCGCGAATGATTTCGGCAGCGATGAAGCGTTCCGGCTGGTCCGTGAGCTGGTCCTCGGGAAAGTAGCGCGGGCCCTCCGGCAGGGCGCGAACGATCTTGTCCATCAGGATATCGAGCCCCTGTCGCTTGGCTGCGGAAATGGGAATGATCTCCTGGAACTCATGCAGCTTGCTGTAGCTGTCAATGATGGGCAGCAGCTTGTCTTTTTGCAGCTTGTCAATTTTGTTCAGCAGCAGAAAGGCCGTGCCGCCCGATTTCCTGATGAGATCGAGCACGTGCTGGTCGCCTGGACCGAACCTCTCCGTTGCGTCCACGATCAGCAGCACGATGTCCCGGCTCTCCAGGGCGGCGTGGATCTCCTGCATCATCTTGCGGTTCAGCCGGCTGTCAGGCTTGTGCACTCCCGGCGTGTCCACAAACACGATTTGCCCCGCCGGCCTTCCGCGTTGCGCTTTCAGGTTGACCATGCCTTGAATGCGGGTGCGCGTGGTCTGGGGCTTTTCCGTCACAATGGCGATCTTTTCGCCCACCAGGGCGTTGAGCAGGGTGCTCTTCCCCGCGTTGGGACGGCCGACAATGGAAACAAATCCGGAGCGGAAGGCCATGGTTAAGCGGAGACCTCTTTGACCGGCTCGCCCGGCTGGGTCCGACATACCCGCACTTTTTCCACCTTGCGGTCGGTGGATTGCAGGACCTCAAAGCGAAGGCCCTCATCCTCAATGACCTCTCCCGCCTGCGGGATGCGTCCCACGATGGCCGAGACAAGTCCGCCCACGGTCGCCGTATCGTGCTGGTCCAGCCGCAGATCAAAAAGG
>DATIWA010000564.1:0-2929 GCA_035465515.1 Candidatus Limnocylindrales bacterium
GTTCGGCCGGGATACCCGGACCGCTGTCGCTTACGTCAATGCGGACAGCATTTTCAATTTTGCGGTTCTCCTTCCGTTCCATATTGAATAGAAATTCCGACTGAGCTTTGCGCCGCTCCCAGAAGCACGGCGTTGCGCTTACCGTCACGGCCCCCCCGGCGGGCGTAAATTTCAGCGCATTCTCAATCAGGTTGGAAACAATATGCTGCAGTTGCAGAGACTCAACGGCCACATTCGCCGTGTTCGCGGCCGGATGGAATTCATAGAGCAACTGTTTTTGTCGGGCGGCCGGGACCCAGTAATTCCAGATTTCGTGCAGATGATGGCTGACGTCAGCCGGTTCAATCTCCGGCATGCTTGCCGGGAGCGCTTTGCCGGCCCTGAGTTCACAAAGAAGCAAGAGGTCCTGAATCAGCTTCTGGAGCCGCTCCGCGCTTTCCTGCATCTCCCCAAGCACCTGCTTCTGCCGCTCATTGACCGCGCCCAGACGCCCGGTGCGCAGCAGATCGGTATAGCCAAGCATGACGACCAGAGGAGTCTTGAATTCATGGGCCGCGGAAACCAGCGGGAAAAATCCCGAATCCACCGCGTCGCGCTCTCCCCGGACCTCACGGCGTGCACGTTCCGGGGGGTGCGCTTCAACGATTTCGCCGCCGGTTTTACACCGCGCTGAGTGGTTCGCCGCAGTGAAGGGATAATTGCAGGCCGGGCATTCTACAGCGCCGAATTTAGCGAGATCTCGTTCCATCTTTGCCAGCATTCAACCCGTGTTGGAAGGCCTTCTGGGACTAACCGTGTCCCAAGGCCAGCCATCTCAAATCTCGAACATGTATGGAGCCGGCCTTCCTGAGCTAGTACATCCAACTGCGAATCAGCTGACTCTGCGATGGGCCGCAAGGTCCTGTCTCAAGTTGTCTCATTCTAGGAACTTTCCTTCACATGGGCTGTGACTTGTATCACGTTCTCCCGTGACAGAGTTCCTGAATAACTCTTTCATCGAACTGCAACTGACAGGACTTTCCCTGTGCTCCAGTTCGAGCAAGAGGCCGTTGCAAACTGCGGCGCAAATGTATGGAGAGAATCGGAGACGCATGCCGCGCATCCGCGGGCAAATCGCCGCGCGAACCACGGACGTGCCCGTTCGGAAGGCGGCGACACAGAAAAATAGCGGTCGCCTCCGGCCAGTCTGGGCCAACTGGCAGCCAGGAAGTCATAAAGCAAAAAATCTATAACCCCTTCCAAGGTGTCCGATTCCGTCGATACACCATCTCCGCTCTCTGCCGAAGATTCCCTTTCAGAAATCCCCGGTGGGGCTCAACAAGAGCAGTCAGGTGATCGTCCACTTGGCCGCAGCTTAAAGCTGCCATTCGTACATATCGTGAGTAGCACTATAGTTCAATACAGAGCGATGAGCAAGTAAAGATTCGGTAAAAATCCGGCCAATCCGTCTCTCGAATATCCTTTCATTCTTTCCTCATCGCTTTTTCTCATCCATGTGAAAACAATTGCATGCTGCCCAGGGGCGCTGTGCCGTTCAGTTCCCCCTGTCACTCATATAGTGTCCGCAAACGCCGATACATTTCAGCCATTTACGCAATATTTGTTGCGGCGCTCGATGGCAGCGCACTTGCACCCTGGTTATCGGCAAATGAGCATGGCAACCCTGGAAAATCACATTGCGACGGCGGTCCCGGCCGGCCAACCGGATTATTCAGGGACCCTTTCCGTACGCGCGTGCCTTACATGGCCCGAACTGGAGCGGTTTTGCGATGACTGGGAGCGGCTGCTTGCAGCAAATTCCCAATGCTCCATCTTCCTCACACCCGAGTGGATTGGCGCATGGTGGCAGTCATTCAATCAGGGACGCGAATTCGTAGGGCTGCTGTTTCAGGATTCTCACGGCGCCGTCGTGGGAATTGCTCCTTTCTATATTGAGCCCGGCTCCGGCCTTCGCTCAGGCATGAAGGTCTTGCGCCTGGCGGGGGCGGGCTCCGGCGACTCCGATGCGCTGGACTTCATCACAGCGCCCGGTTTCGAAAAGGCGGTCGCCGCCGGTTTTCTGGATTGGAGTCAAGAGCAAAGCACATGGGACATCTGCTCGCTGGAAACCCTGCCTCCGGATTCGCCTTCGGCGCAGCATCTCTTATACGGGGCACGCGCGAAGGGGATCAGCCTGTTTACGGAAGACTTGCCGCACTCCTACGTTGACCTGCCCGCGACATGGGATTCATACCTGCAAATGCTGGAGCCCGGGTTCCGGCCGCTGCTCACTCGTTACCCCAAACGCCTCCGGTCGCGCTATGAGGTCCGCGTGTTCCGCTGTGGGCAGGGCGAGCAGCTTGATTTCCACCTTCAGACCTTGTTTACGCTGCACCAGATGCGCTGGAGCGGGCGCGGCAAACCGGGAGCATTTTCCAGCCCGGAACGGCGCCAGTTTTATTCCGCGATGGCCCGCGGCTTTCTCAACCGGGGCTGGCTGGAGTTCTGGCTTCTCACGCTGGACAACGAAATCGTGGCGGCCCAGTTTTGCTTTCGTTACCGCGACACCGTGTATTTGCTTCAGGAAGGCTTTCATCCCAGATATGCGGAAGAAAAAATCGGCTACGCGCTGCGCGCGCACGTTTTACAAATGGCGATCGAGTCCGGCGCTCGCCGCTATGACTTTTTGGGCGGGGCGGACGCCTACAAGAAAAAGTTCGGCGCCCGCGAGGGCAGCTATCTCAATCTGCACCTTGCCTCGCCTTCCCTCGCCGGCAGGACAGTCCTGGCCACCGAGAGTTGGATCAGACACGGCAAGGGCTGGCTGAAGAAGAACCTGCCGCGTCCTGCGCTGTCCCTGCTCAGGCGCGAAGGCACAAAGCCCAAAGCAAGTTGACCGGAATTTTGTTGAGTGGAGAAGGTTATGTCAGCTACATATCATGCGGTTGCG
>DATIWA010000565.1:0-4205 GCA_035465515.1 Candidatus Limnocylindrales bacterium
TCCAAGAACCAAACCATCTGTCCGTTTGTTTCTTAGACTTTAGAAAAAATAGCCGCACTTTTGGCCTGCACGTTTTGACACAAGGTGACATAAGGGAATGCTTGTTTTGCACCACCCGGCGCCGAAGGCCAGGCAGCCGTCCGGCCGGCGGTCGTTTTTGTCCGTGTAAGTTTTACTGGTTCCCGCAACGCCCCGCAAAGGTCAGACGGTAGAAACGCGACCGGTCGTTGCTGTTGTAACTCTTGCCCATCATTAATTGTTCGAGAATCAACTGAGAACCATCCGGACTCCACGCCGCTTTGGTAGCAGCGCTTTGCTCCGTGGTTGATTCCGCAAAGCCTGAACTATTGAAATGGGTTAACTGCTGCAACTGGCCGCCATCCGCGCTTATGACAAAATCTTCCGCGCGGAGGCTCTTCATGCTGCGCGGGTTGAATTCCGGATTGTTACGGCTCGACATGAAAACAATTCTCCTGCCGTTCGGAGAAAAGGACCCCTGCTCGTCCCACTGATCGTTGCTGTTCGTCAGGTTTTTCAGCTGGCGGGTCTTTAGATTGAACTTGAAAAGATCGAGCACGTAAGGGCTTGGCAGGCCGATATCGGCAGCGAAAAGGATGTCCTCGCCGTTAGGAGACCAATCCTGAAACTCGTAGAATATTCCGTTCCCCGGTCTCAGCGTTTCGATGTGACTCAAGGACGGCGTTCCTGACTCGACGGAGAAGTCGGCGATGTGGATCTGCCAGCGGCCGAAAGGACCGGTGGCCATTTTCCGGTCTTTCGGGCCGGCGATCAATTCCGTCCAGGCGATCCGCGATCCGTCCCGGGAGAAACGAGGCATCAGAACAGCCGTGGCGCTGCGAGGATTGTAATCGGTGAGGCGCCAGAAATGCTGCGCGTCGGCGGTCATGACCCAGACATTGTTCCACCAGCCGATGCCCGGCTCCGAGGCGCGGCTCGGGCCCAGGTGGCGCGGCATCTCCGCCTGAAACAGGATATAGCGTCCACTCGGATGCCAGGATGGAGAGCCCTTGTGCACCTTGGCGGGAAGGTCCGGCGCGTCCGAACAGGTGAGACAGCGGACTTCCGAGCCGTCGGGCCGCATGGTCCAGATCTGGGTGACGCCGGAATCGTCCTTGTGAAAGTAAGCGATCAGATTGCTGGTGGACCAGTCCGGTCCGGCCCCGTGCCCCACAAGCTGAAGACTCTTCACGGCACACGCATCAACGGGGCCGCCCAGCAAAGATCCCGCGCACCCGATTGCGCCACACAGCACAACGTAAAAGAAAAACCGCTTCATTCGCATCCTCTTTTAAGACGACGGCTGGAATGAATCGGGTGTTTCACCGCACCGTAAAGATCGACGTCCGGGCAAAGGTAATGTATTCTTCCTCCATCTGGTCAAACCCTACGCGGCGAAATAGTTGCTTCCATTCGGCGCGTCCGATGGGCTTTTGGAGACTGAGATCGTGAAAAAGGAAGTACTCGACCGCAGGGCCCGGGCGCTCGAACATCTCGCGAGGCGTGGGCCGGATTGTTTCCACAATGTGAAACGGAACTCCGGGAAGGGTTTCGCGAAATGCGCTCAGGAACTGCGCGGCGCGGGGGTTTTCTTTTTGATGGCACAGCTCGTGCAGTACGAAAAACGTGGCGGCGCTGTCCACTCCCTTCAATTCGTTCTTCAGCTTGCCAATTTCCATCGCGTCTCCGGCGTAGAGACGAATGCGGCGGTCCAGTCCGGTGACGGCGAGCTGCTCATTCCCTGCCTCCACCGCGGCGGGAGAAAGATCCACGCCCACGCACTCGAGGGAGGGGATGCGCGCGCACAAGTCTCTTAGAAACGTGCCGTCGCCGCAGCCAATATCCAGAACCCTTCGATAGCCGGCCCGTTTGACGATGTCCGCTACGAGCGGGAAATAGAAGCCCATTGAGGCCAACCCGCTGCCAACGGCCACGGCGCGGCCTTCGCGCACCAGATCCTTGCCGTAGACAACCTCCTTGCGCAGCAACGGCTCCATTTGATTCAGAACATTTTCGTATCCATACGCGAGCTCAAACCAGCCGCGGACCAGGTCCGTTTCCAGCAAAAACTGCCCGTGAGGAGCAATCGAGTAGGATGAGCCGTCCTTGGCGAGGAATTTCCGCTCGTAGAGAGCGTCGCAAAGGCCAATGAGCAGGGGGAGATCCAGATTGTGCTCGGACGCGAAGGTTTCGGCGTTCACCTTGTTCTGTTTGGCAATCGCATCGAAAAAGCCCACACGATAAAGGGTTTGAATCACCCGCGTCATGAAGTGCGGACTGATCAATGCTTCCCAACCCTGTTGGCGAGCCTTACGCATGGCCCGCAAAGGCCCGGGCCCCAGCCGTTGCACAGTCCGCAGAGCGGAGATGGTCTTAGTGCTTTCGTTCATTAGCTTGATCTCGTTTCTATTTGTTGTGGGGGTCTCTTGGCTTTGTCACCATGCGGCGAGCCACCCCCCAATAAACCCGTTCGAAGAGTTCACCGGGGATATAGCGCCTCAGGTTGAGTATTATTTTGGCATTTCTTCCGACGACGTAGCGCAAGCGCGGCCGTGGAGCTTCCAGAATCTTTTTCACCGTCCGGGCAACGTCCCGGGAAGTGAAATGGTTGCGGGCAAGAATTCCGTCGACGATTTCTTCGTGGCGCTGGAACCAGGCAAAATACGGGCTGGCCGGGTCCATAGCGCGAGCCGCGCGATTCCGGTTCACCGTGAAATGCGGCGTCTTGATCAAGCCCGGCTCCAACAACGAGACGTGAATGTTGAAGGGTCTCACTTCGAGCGACAGGCACTCGGCAAAACCCTCGACCGCGAATTTACTGGAAGCGTAGCCGCTGATGCTCATGGCGCCCATGCGCCCGCCCGCTGAACTGGTGACGATGATCCGCCCGGCGCGGCGGCCGCGCATGTGGGGGAGCACTGCCTGGGTGAGGGCCATGATCCCGAAGACATTGACGTCGTAGACGCGCCGGATCTCTTCGAGCGACAGGTCTTCAAAAAAGCCCCGCAAACCCAGGCCGGCGAAATGAATCAAGCCGTCGATCCGGCCCGTTTCGGCGAGCAGTCCGTTCACTGCCTGGTGGATCTGTTCCTGGTTCGTAACATCCATGCGCACGGCCGATACAGCAACGCCCGCCTGAGCAGCCGCCGCGCGGAGGTTGTCCTCATCCGCGGCGTTTAGAACAGCGCCAAAAACCCGGTACGAGTGGCCGGCAAGAAAAAGCGCGCACTCGAGGCCGAGTCCGGAACCCGCTCCGGTGATGAACAGAACCTGGGGACTCTGCGTCATGAATTTCCGCTGTCCGCCCGCCGGGCCAGCTCTTCCTGGATCCGCCGCATCGCGCGGCGATCGAGCCCGTAGGGAATGATGAGCAGGGCCGCACCCACCAGCATCAGGCCCGGCAGCGGCCCGTAGAGCATCCCCAGCCGCTCAATGGCGCGAGGGGTTTGCGTGGATGCGCCCGGATTCAAATGCACAAAGAAATTCAAGGATAGCCCCGCTACCAGGAGCGCGCCGCCGGAAGCTATTTTTTCTCCGAAGCTGAGAATCCCGAAATAGATGCCTTCGCGGCGCTGGCCGCTTGTGAGCTGATCCGCATCCGCGACGTCCGCCAGCATGGATGCGGGCAGAACCCAGACGGCGCTGGCCAGCAAGCCTCCCAGGACGTGGCCGAGCAGAAGGGGGAACACCTGCCCTGTGCCGAAGAATCTTCCGGGGCCGACGAGCAAAAATGCCATGCACAGCAGCACCGACATGCCCAGAGTGGCCAACAGGTACATTTTGTGTTTCTCACCAAAACGCGCGAGTCCCAGCCAGCCGATTACGCCCGCGACCGCGCCCAGGTAAAAGCTGGTCTGGATGGTGCTGAGCGACTGATTGTCCTGAATCCGGGCGTACCAGGTGAAGTAATTCACGGCGACCACCGCATTCAATACGACGCCGAGAAAAAAGAGGACAAAGGAAAACCAGGTGCTTCGGAAGGCGCGGTTCTTCAGGGCGGTGCGAAAACCGGCAAAGAAGTCTTTCAGGGATGTTATGGAATGGTTCTGCACCGACCGGTGACGCTGGCTGAGCGTACCCATGCAAGCAGCCAACCCGGTGAGAGTCATCACGGCTCCAAAGACGATGCCGAGCTTGGGGTAGCTGCCGTAGTTGAGTTTCGACTTCAAAGCCTCGGCGCCCTGCGG
>DATIWA010000566.1:0-4691 GCA_035465515.1 Candidatus Limnocylindrales bacterium
CTGGGCGCATTCGACCTTCCGGAGCGGGGCTACAACAACGTGGCCAGGAGGCAGGAAGTGCGCGTGGGTGAAACGGCGCTGGCATCAGTGAATTTTTCCAATGAAGTGCGGTTCTCTTACAGGCGGAGGACTGATGACATAAGGCCGCTCTCCGGCGCACCGGCCAGCATTGTGCTGGGCGCTTTCAGTTCCGGCGGAGCGCAATTGCAGCAGAACCAGGACGAGCAGATCTTTCTATTGCAGAACTTTTCCACGTGGGTCCACGGCAAACACACTGTGCGCTTCGGCGGCACGGCGAAACGCCATGATACCGACCTGGTGGACGCCTCGAATTTCGGCGGCACATTCACTTTTTCTGATCTCGCGTCTTTTACCGCCAATCAGCCCTTTCTGTTCACCATCAATCAGGGCAACCCGGCGGCGCGGTTCGCGCAGAATGAGTTCTCATATTTCGTGCAGGATGAAATGAGGCTCCGGCAGAATCTCACCCTCCTGCTCGGGCTGCGCCATGAGTTGCAGTCACACCTGGGCGAACACAACAATTTCGCTCCCCGGGCCGGCCTTTCCTATTCTCCAGGACGAGGATGGGTGCTGCGCGCCGGCGGAGGGGTCTTCTACGACCGACTCTCGCGCACCATCGGCATGCAGGCCCTCCTTTACGACGACCAGCATGTGCGGCGACTGGTGGTGCAGAACCCCGTGCTTCCGCTTACCGCTCCATTCCTGGCGGCCGTTCCGCCCAGCGCCACGTTTATCTCTCCGGACATTGTTGCGCCATACCAGATTCAGGCCAGCGCCGGTGTGGACAAAACCATCGGCAAAAGCAACTTTATTTCCGTCGAGTACACCTTCCTGCGCGGCGTGAAGCTGTTCCGCATGCGCGACATCAACGCGCCCCTCCCGGGCACATTCGTCCGGCCCAACCCTGCTTTCGTCAACGTTGACCAGTTTGAATCAACCGGCAGCTCGCGTTTCAGCTCGCTGGCCGTGACTTATCGGACGGCCATCAGCAACAAGGTGGAGCTGCTTTCGCAATACACGTTCTCGCGGTCCTATGACAACACTTCGGGCATGTTCTACCTGCCCGCGGACAATTTCAACCTTGCCGGCGAATGGGGACGCTCGGACTTTGATCGCCGCCATCGCGTCAACGTAGCGGCCATTTTCCAGATGCCGTATGGGTTCAAGTTCGGGACCATTACCACCATCAGCTCGGGCATCCCCTTCAACATCACGACCGGCTTTGACGAAAACGGCGATGGTGTGGCCAATGACCGCCCCGCGGGAGTCGGACGCAACACCGGAAACGGCCCCATGTATTCCAACGTGAATATCAGGCTCTCCAAGCGCTTCATTATCGGGCCGGTCAGGGAGCACGGCACAAAATACATGGAAGTGCGGCTTGACGCCTTTAACGCTCTCAACCAGGTGAACGCGACCAACTACATTGGAGTCCTTACGTCTCCGCTGTTCGGGACCGCCAACTCCGCCTTGGCGGCTCGTGCGATGCAGCTCTCAGCGAAGATCAGTTTCTAAGGGTCGGTGACACTCTGGTTTCTTTCTGTGTGAAAAGTTTTGCCTACCGGCCGCGCGCCCGGCGTATTCCTCGCGCTTGTGGAATACGCCTGCTTCACGCGGAAGTTCTGGCCGGAGGCGCATGCCAATGCGGCAGCGTCTGGCTTCTTTTTAATTGTCTATTGCGTTATGTGCTTCTGATTTGTTGCCGTGGCCCGCTCGGTGCCGCTATTTTGTTAGTTTTCTCTCCTGTTTCCACAATCCGGGCCATGACTGGTTGTTCCAGTCTGTAGCTGCTCCAGCCTTCTGGCAGTGTTCGTGCACATTGGCAGAAAAGGCTACCAGGCTGCGACCATGACATCGGCACAAGTCTCATTATTCAAGAGCGAAACATCCTCCGGAAGGGTCACCGCGCGCATACGGACCGGCGGGGAAGAAGTCATCCATGGGATGGCGGACTGCTGGCGGAAGCTGTGTGATGAGACGGGAAGCGCGCCGTTTCATCGCCCGGAATGGATTGCCGCCTACTTGCGGGCTTTCGAGCCGGGCAGCGAGGTGGTCTTGGCCACGGCAAGCGCCGGGGAGAGGCTTGTGGCTGTACTGCCCATGGTGCGCAAGAAATGCTGGTACGCCGGAGTTCCGGTGACGATGCTGGCCGGTGCGGGCAACGCTCACTCCGTGCACTTTGAGATCGTGCGCAGCGCCTGCCCGGACGGCCAGGCGGCCCTCCATGCGATCTGGGACCTGCTCAGGCGCGATCCTGGCTGGCAGATTCTTCAGGTCCCGGTTTTTCCCCAGGGCGGCGCCTGTGAACAGCTCATTGATCTCGCCCGCCGCGACGGCCATAGGACGCTGACATTCCTTTTCCAGGAGTGCCCGGTCCTGCAAATGCAAAATGACGCGGATGGAAGGCTCAACTGGCTGGGCGGCACGAGCCGGCATTTTCGCCATGAATTGCGCCGGTACGCCCGCCTGCTGGAAGAAGAGACCGGGCACAAACCTGTCTTGCAGCGCTGGAATGGGCCCGATCCGGAGGTCATGCGCAAATTCTTTGAACTGGAGGCCGCGGGATGGAAAGGCCAGGAAGGCTCGGCCATCCGTTGCGAGCCTGCGACGCGGGCCTTCTATGAGCAGATCGCGCGCGAGGCCGCAGAACAGGGCTATTTCTGCCTGCATTCGCTGCAGGCAAACGGGGCCATGACGGCCGGCGCTTTCAGCGTCTTCACCGAGCAGACTTTTTTCCCCATGAAGATCGCCCATGATGAAGCCTTGCGCCGGGGCGGCCCCGGCCACTTGCTCTTCAACGGGATACTGGAAGAATGCGCGAAGAACGGGATTCCGGAGCTGTTTTTCGGCGGCAACAAAGACCGCTACAAAACATCCTGGACTTCACAGACTCTGCCGCACTTTAACGGATTCATATTCAGCACGGGTCTTCGCGCGCAGCTGGCTTATGCGCTGCGGACCAGAGTTTTGTCGCCGCTGGGACAGTTGCGAAGAAGATTCCGCGAGCGGCTGGCCGAGCGGAAGAACGCGCCGCGGACGGGCCCGGGAGACGGCGCCAAACAGGAAATTTTAACGCCGGAACGGTGAAGAGATCAGCGTGTACGCGCTTGAGAGACCAGGAGGAGATGTCACCATGCAGATGAGCTTGATCTGCTGTCCGTTCAGAACTTCTTACGGAGCGTACGCCAGTTCGCTGAAGGCCGCCATTGAAAGAAAAACCGGCGGCGGCATGCAATGGGTGGGCTCCAACTGCGGATGCGGAGACCCGATCGAGGTAAGCCGCCAGTTCCAGACAAATCAATGCGATTACTTTGACATGCCGATCCTGGTGGATTTTCGATCGAAGACCGCCTGGAAGCGCAAGGCCCGCGGCGCGGCCAGGACGGTGGCTCTTTACTTCCGGGCGAAGAAATTCGCCGAGTTGTCGAAGGACGCGGAGATCGTCCATTTCCAGCAGATCCTGAATGCCTACGGATCAAAGTCGGTGTTTCACTGGCTGAACCAGCCTTCCAGCGCCACCCGGATCATTACGGTCCATGAACTTGACGCCGATCAGATGGAGTCGCCGGAGAAGAATGAAGCCTATAACCGCGCGGACGCACTGATCGTGCACTGTGAAGCGTTGCGCCAGCAGATCATCGGGTTGAAGGTCCGGCCGGAGAAAGTCCATGTTGTGCTGCACGGCACGGACATACCGGAGCGTTCGCAGGAGAAGCGAGAGGGCATCGTCTTTTACGGCGGCCACAAAATCATGACAGGCAAGGGCCTGGATACCGTATTCAGGGCCATGTCCATCATCCGGGAAAAGCGGCCCTTCAGCGTGCCTGCGTTGACCATTCACGGCCATTACGGGACGGTGACGCCGGAAGCGGCCATCCCCCTGGCCAGGCAATACGGAATTGCTGACAAGATCGTGTGGCAAAACCAGATTTCGAATGAGGAGATGTTCCAGCTTTACCAGCGTTCCCTGGTATGCGTGCTGCCTTATACCGGAAGCTTCGCCGGTCTGCCTGCTTCCGCCGCGGCAGCCTGTGAACTGCCCGTTGTGGCCACGCGGAAAGCAGGTCTGCCTGACCATCTGGGCGAAAGCGGAATCTGGATCGAGGAAAACAGCGCTGACCAGCTGGCGGCGCGGGTTCTCGAGTTGCTGGAGAACGAGGATTTACGGCAGCAGGCCGCGGCCAGGGTACGAATGAGGGCGGAGGAATTTCTTTCCTGGGACGTGATTGCCGAAAACACGCTGCAAGTTTATGAGCAGGCCATGGCCAAAAAGGCGATGGCCGCAGCCAGCTAAGCTCTCCTGCCCCAAAAAAGGCCGGATCCGCAACAAGGGCCCGGCCTTCTTCATTTTGCTTCAATGCCGCTGCGGCTAATACTTCGGCACCTTGGGATCGATCTTCTCCGACCAGGCCAGGATGCCGCCGGCGAGGTTTGAGACTTTAGCAAAGCCGGCCTGACGCAGGAAGGCCACAGCGCGCGCGCTGCGCGCCCCGGAGCGGCAGTGGACCACCGTCTCCCTGGCGGGATCCAGTTCGCTGACGCGACGCGGCAGGTCGCCCAGCGGGATCAACTGGCCGTTGAGGTTGCAGATCTGGTACTCGTGCGGCTCGCGCACGTCCACCAGAATGAAGTCGTCTTTGGCATCCAGCCGCCGCTTTAATTCTTCAACC
>DATIWA010000567.1:0-10019 GCA_035465515.1 Candidatus Limnocylindrales bacterium
GGCGTGGGTCACGGGAAAAAGTAGGTCGCCCCGGGTGTTTCTGCTTCAGTCGCGGGCCGCTCACCCCCGTGGCGGCCCTTCAACTCTCCCATTTTTCGCGGTCACCGCATACCGTACCAACGCGGTCTCATTTTCTGGTAAAATAAGACAAGTTTAGTAGTATTTGGCTCCCAGACCGGAAAAGCGGCATGTCCGCAACGGAGCGAGGATGTTATGTTCAGACTGAACAAGCTGACCGATTACGGGATTGTGCTGATGGCCCATGTGGCGCGCAGCGACGAACAGTCGCCGCACACCGCGCGCAGCCTGGCCCGGGCCACGCGTCTGCCTCTGCCCACCGTCGGCAAGCTGCTGCGCCAGCTTTCCGATGCCGGGCTGCTCAGCTCCCATCGCGGAGTCAAGGGCGGGTACAACCTGGCCCGCGAAGCGGACAACATCTCCGTCGCCGACATCATTCTGGCGCTGGAGGGCCCCATCGGTTTCACTGAATGCAGCGTTGTGCCGGGACTCTGCGATATGGAGCGCTCCTGCTCGATCAAAATCAATTCGCAGATCATCGGCGACGCGTTGAGAGACGCGCTCGAGCACGTGACGCTGGCGCAGTTGAATCATCAGATGGCGCCGCATGAACGCCGCCCCAAAGACAGGATAGTTTCAACCATTGAACCCGCAGGTATTGCGTAAGGAGTGCGATGAGCTCAGTAGACCAGCTTCAGGACTTAACGAAACAGGAATACAAATGGGGTTTCGTCACCGCCATTGATGAAGACCGCCTGCCTCCAGGGCTTAACGAGGACATCGTCCGCGCCATCGCCCACAAGAAGGGCGAGCCGCAGTTCATGCTGGAGTGGCGGCTGAAGGCCTATCGTTACTGGGCCAGCCTGGAGGAGAAGCACGCCGAGCCTGCCTGGGCCAACGTGAAGTATCCATCCATTGATTATCAGGCGCTCTCCTACTACTCCGCCCCCAAGCAGAAGAAGGAGCTGAAGAGCCTGGATGAGGTGGACCCGGAGATCCTCAGCACGTATGAGAAGCTGGGAATCCCGCTGCACGAGCAGAAACTGCTGGCCGGAGTGGCCGTGGATGCGGTCTTCGATAGCGTCTCGGTCGCCACCACGTTCAAGGCCAAGCTGGCGGAAGCCGGCGTGATCTTTTGTTCGTTCTCCGAGGCGGTGAAGAACCATCCTGAGCTGGTGAAGAAATACCTGGGTTCGGTGGTCCCCTATACGGACAACTTTTTTGCCGCGCTGAACTCCGCCGTATTCAGTGATGGGTCGTTTGTCTATGTGCCCAAGGGGGTCCGCTGCCCCATGGAGCTTTCCACCTACTTCCGCATCAACGCCCAGAACACCGGGCAGTTCGAGCGCACGCTGATCATTGCCGATGAAGGCGCCTACGTCAGCTACCTGGAAGGCTGCACCGCTCCTGTCCGCGATGAGAACCAGCTCCACGCCGCGGTCGTCGAGTTGATCGCGCACGATAACGCAACCATCAAATACTCGACGGTGCAGAACTGGTATCCCGGCGACAAGGAAGGCAAGGGCGGAATCTACAACTTCGTCACCAAGCGCGGCAAATGTCTGGGGAAGAATTCCAAAATTTCCTGGACGCAGGTGGAAACCGGTTCGGCCATTACCTGGAAGTACCCGAGCTGCATTCTCCAGGGTGAGAACTCCGTAGGCGAGTTCTACTCGGTGGCGCTGACCAACAATTACCAGCAGGCGGACACCGGCACCAAGATGATCCACATCGGAAAGAACACGAAGAGCACGATCGTGTCGAAGGGGATCTCGGCCGGCTTCGGGCAGAACACCTACCGCGGCATGGTGAAGATCCTGAAGGGGGCGCAGGGAGCGCGCAATTACACGCAGTGCGACTCGCTGCTGATCGGCGACAAGTGCGGCGCGCATACCTTCCCGTACATCGAAGTGAAGAACGCCAGCGCGCGCATGGAGCATGAGGCCTCGACTTCCAAGATTGGAGAAGACCAGATCTTTTACCTCCAGCAGCGCGGCATTGCTAAGGAAGAGGCCGTCAGCATGATCATCAACGGTTTCTGCAAGGCCGTTTTTCGCGAGCTGCCCATGGAGTTTGCCGTGGAAGCACAGAAATTACTCAGCATCAGTCTTGAGGGGAGCGTTGGATAACAGAATGAGTCTGCTGGAAATCAAGAACCTGCACGCCAGCGTAAACGGCGTGGAAATCCTGAAGGGAATCAACTTGACGGTCAACCCCGGCGAGGTGCACTCCATCATGGGGCCCAACGGCTCAGGCAAAAGCACGCTGGCCGGAGTGCTTGCGCGCCGCGAGAGTTATGAGATCACCCAGGGCCAGGTCATTTTCAATGGAAAAGACCTGCTGGAAATGAAGCCGGAAGAGGCCGCTTGTGAAGGCATGTTCCTGGCGTTCCAATACCCTGTGGAGATCCCCGGCATCAGCAACGCCTTTTTCCTGCGCACCGCGCTGAACGCTCTTCGCAAATATCGCGGCCAGGAAGAGTTGGACGCCATGGATTTCCTTCCGCTGCTGCGGGAAAAGATGCGCCTGCTGGAGATGGATGAAAAATTTCTCAACCGTCCCGTGAATGAAGGCTTCTCCGGCGGCGAGAAGAAGCGCAATGAGATTGTGCAGATGGCGGTGCTGGAGCCGAAGCTCGCCGTGCTGGATGAAACCGATTCCGGGCTGGACATTGACGCGCTGAAAGTCGTGGCCAAAGGCGTGAATGCCATGCGCAACAAGGAACGCTCCATGGTGCTGGTCACGCACTATCAGCGGCTGCTGAACTACATTGTGCCGGACTTCGTCCACGTGCTGGTGAACGGCAAAATCGTGAAATCCGGCGGTCCCGAACTGGCGCTGGAACTGGAAGAGAAGGGCTATAGCTGGACAGAGCCGGAAACGGCGGGAGCGAAACGGTGATTACAGCGACCCAGGCCCCGGAAAGATATCTGGAGGCGTTTGAGCAGTTCAGCATACGCTCGGCCACGGCGCATGCATGGCTCAAATCGCTGCGCCAGGAAGGCTTTGCGCGTTTCGCGGAGACAGGTTTTCCGACTACGCACGATGAAGACTGGCGGTTCACCAGCATCACCCCGATCGCGCAGACCGACTTTAAGGCCGCTGCCAAGGTCAGCGTGGATCCGAGCGACCTGGAGGCGTTCGGGGGCGCCGGCTTTGTATGCCGGCTGGTGTTCGTGAATGGCCGTTTTGCGCGGGAGCTCTCGCAATTACCCGCATTGCCCGGCGGCGTTGCCATTACCGGGCTGGCGGAAGCGATCAGCGCCAATCCCAAGGGCGTGGAACAGCACCTGGGACAGTACCTGAATTGCCAGCGCGATTCCTTTGCCGCTCTGAACACCGCTTTCATGGAAGACGGCATTTACGTTCATGTCCCGCGGGGCACGATCCTCGCGCAGCCTGTTTATGTGCTCTACATTTCGGTGCCGGGCGATGTGCCGGCGGTCGAGCATCCGCGCAACCTGATCGTGGTGGAAGAGAACAGCCAGGCGACGATCGTGGAAGACTACGTCACCCTGCAAAATGGCGGCGCGGCATCATCGTTTTCCAATGCCGCCACGGAATTGGTTGCGGCTCCGAATGCCGTGGTTTCGCACTATATGATCGTCCGCCAGAGCGACGAGTCGTACAACGTCTCGACGCTGCGCATTCAGCAGGGGCGCAGCAGCAACGTGTCCACGCATTCGCTTCTGCTGAGCAGCGCCCTGGCGCGTAACAATGTCCATCCTGTGCTGGCCGGCGAGGGCGCGGAATGCCTGATCAACGGCCTGTTCATGGCCAACGGCCGCGAGCACATGGACAACTACATGCTGGTGGAGCATGCCGCGCCGCACTGCAACAGCCGGCAGTTCTACAACGGAATTCTCAACGGCCACGGCCATGGCGTTTTCCATGGCCGGATTATTGTGCATAAAGACGCGCAGAAGACAGACGCCAAGCAGACCAACCGCAATCTGCTGCTTTCCGACGAAGCGCAGATTGACACCAAGCCGCAGCTGGAAATTTACGCCGACGACGTGAAGTGCACGCACGGAGCCACCATTGGACAGGTGGAAGAAAACGCCCTGTTTTACCTGCGCTCACGCGGCCTTGATGAGAACGCGGCCAGGCACCTGCTCCTGCTGGCCTTTGCCAATGAGTGCCTGGAGCGCATGACATCCCAGGCGTTGCGCAAACATCTGGAGCGTCTGGTGATGGAGTGGCTGCCGGAAGCAGCCAGATACGCGGGGGCAAAGCCGGCCGCGGCGGAAAGAACCTGGGAGGAAGCGGGATGAGTACGGTAGCGAAAACGCCTCAAGAACCCCAAGCCGCAAGCGCGTTCAACGTGTACAAGGTGCGCGAGGATTTTCCCATCCTCCAGCAGAATGTGCACGGCAAGCCGCTGGTGTATCTGGACAACGCCGCCACAACGCAGAAGCCCCTGGCGGTGATTGAGGCCATCGAGCGCTACTACCGCCGCGACAATTCCAATATTCACCGCGGAGTGCACACGCTCTCCGAGCGGGCCACAGAAGCCTACGAGAAAACGCGCGCGGCGGCGCAGAAATTTATCAACGCAGCAGACCCGCGGGAAATCATCTTCGTTCGCGGCACCACGGAGGGCATCAACCTTGTGGCCCAGACCTATGGACGCAAGCACGTGGGCGCAGGTGACGAAGTGCTCATTACCGGCATGGAGCACCATTCCAACATCGTACCGTGGCAGATGCTATGCGAGGAGAAAGGCGCGAAGCTGCGGGTTGCGCCGATCAATGACACAGGTGAGTTGTTGCTCGATGAATTCGAAAAGATGCTTGGTCCGAAAACCAGGCTCGTGGCGGTGGGCCATCTTTCCAATGCGCTGGGCACCATCAATCCCATCAAGCAGGTCACGCGCATGTCCCACGCCTGGAACGCGCCGGTTCTGGTGGATGGCGCGCAGGCCCTGCCGCGTATGCCGGTTGACGTTCAGGACCTTGATTGCGATTTCTACGCCACTTCCGGGCACAAGATGTACGGCCCGACCGGCATCGGGTTTTTGTATGGAAAGGCCCGCCTGCTGGAGGCAATGCCGCCGTGGCAGGGCGGTGGAGACATGATTGCCTCAGTCACTTTTGACAAGACGGTATATAACCGGTTGCCTTACAAGTTTGAAGCCGGAACCCCCAACATCGCAGACACCATTGGACTGGGCGCGGCCATCGAATATCTGAATGGCCTGGGGCTGGAAAACATTGAACAGCATGAGGCCGATTTGCTCGATTATGCGACACAAGCGGTGGAGAAGATTCCGGGAGTGCACATCGTCGGCACGGCAAAACAGAAGGCCGGCGTGCTCTCTTTTGTGATCGATGATATTCACCCGCACGATATCGGCACGATCCTGGACAGTGAAGGCGTTGCTGTGCGGACCGGCCATCATTGTGCGCAGCCGGTGATGCTGCGTTACAACATTCCCGCGACAGCGCGCGCGTCCTTCGGGCTGTACAACACCCGGGAAGAGGTGGACGCGCTGGTGCGCGGCATTCATAAAGTGCGCGAGGTGCTGGGCTGATGTCCGAGCTTCGCGAACTGTACCAGGAGACGATCCTGGAGCACAGCAAGAAACCACGGAATTACGGCGAGATGCCCTCGGCCAATCACAAAGCGGAAGGCTATAACCCGCTGTGCGGCGACCACTACACCATCTTTCTCAAGCTTGAAGGTGAGGCCATCGCCGACATAAGCTTTCATGGCGCCGGATGCGCCATCTCCAAGGCTTCCGCTTCCATGATGACGCAAAGTCTCAAGGGCAAGTCCACCCAGGATGCCGAAGCATTGTTCCAGCGCTTCCACGACCTGGTGACGGGCCATGGCGGCGAGGCAGAGGCCCTGGGCAAGCTGGCTGTTTTCGCCGGCGTTTCTGAATTCCCGCTACGCGTGAAGTGCGCGACGCTGGCCTGGCACGCCATGCGCGCCGCGCTGCATGGAGAACAGCAGGCGGTTTCGACAGAGTAGGTCGTAAATAGAGCAACCGGAGTGGAGTCTTGAAACCTGGTGAAACATTGACGTTGACGCGCGACTCGGTCGCCACACAGATTCCCAGCGGCATCCCCCATCCTGTTTCCGCGGGCAGCAAGGTCCGGCTGATGCAGGCGCTCGGCGGCAGCTTTACAGTGATGACCGACCAGGGATATATGCTGCGCTTCGATGCGAAAGACGCCGACGTCCTGGGCCTGTCAGCGCAAGCCGCGGAAGAAGCGCCCGCGGAATTCAGCGAGAAGCTTGTATGGGACCAGCTGCATTCGGTTTACGACCCCGAAATTCCTGTCAACATCGTTGATCTGGGACTGATTTACGATTCCCAGATTACTCCCGTGGAAGATGGCAACCGTATTGACATCAAAATGACCATGACCGCTCCGGGATGTGGCATGGCAGACGTGCTGAAGTCCGACATCCAGCGTAGGCTGGCGGCGTTGCCCAGCGTGAAGGAAGTCAATGTTGACGTGGTTTTCGATCCGCCCTGGCACCCGGGGAGAATGTCGGAAGGAGCCCGCCTGCAGCTGGGACTTGATCTGGACAGTGCCGCCTTTCCCATGTACGGCAGATACTGAATTCTCAGCCCTAAAACCGGGAGGAGGACTCCACGAACTCCTCCCGTTCTCGTCCCCCCAACTGACGTCTCCTCTGGGTGGAACTCGAAAACCGCTCGCCGGACCCTGGCGATGAACTTCGGCTAACGTCTTAAGATCTGGATGTCGCTAACCTTATGGTGCACGCTTCGCGCCAGAGAAATATAAGGTTTCGGCTATGACGATTGGTTTTTAGTAAAAAAGCCTCCCTTGCTTTATTAAGGAATTTCAGAATCCGGACACGCGGCCCGGGGATTGTTGACGCTTGGCCGGTGCGAAGACCTATAAAAATCAATGTGTTACGCGGAATTTCGCCAAAAATATAGGGGTGTTAAATTCTTTTGCCATTTTGTGCTGCTCCGGTGGTATAGTCCGCACTGATTTAAGAGGTCGAGGCAAGTGCTAAGGAAGTTGCGCCAAGTCGTGCTGCTCCTGATGATGGCCATGGCTGTCCTTTCGCCTTTCATGCAACTGGATAGCTGGGACAACTTCCCGACCTCCACGGACGATATCGAGCTACAGATCATTTTCGGACTCTGCATCGTCGGAATGATTCTGGTTTTCGTCGGCATTATGCAGTTGGTGCCGATATTGCTCCGTTCTGATTTCCTGGCCCCGACAGTGGAGTTCCACTGTGCTGGAGTCACCTTTGCGGGCACCCAGTCCGCCCTGTCTGCTTTTTCCCTGCCGCTCAGGAACTGATTTCCATTCCCAAGCCCGAAGTGTGTCTGTTTTCAGGACAGCGCTGATTTAAAGGCGTTTTCACTGGACCGGCACAAATGGTTCGCGACCCCCTTTGGACGCTCTCGGTCGCGGAAGATCCTTTCAATTGCTGCAATGAAAAGGAATGGAAAATGAAGTCCACTCAGTTGCTTGATCCGGTGATTCCCGGTGTCATGGCTGGCGAATTAACCGTCGAAAACGAAATCACGCAGGAAGAGGCGGTGGCGCGGTGCGCCCGCTGCGAAGCACACATTTACAGCGATGACCAGCGCCTGGTGGAGGCATGCCTCCTCGGGGACCAACAGGCATGGAGCGCGCTGATCGACAAATATAAGAGGCTGATCTACTCGATTCCGTTCAGGTATGGGGCCGGAGCGGAAGACTCTGCGGACATATTTCAGGCCGTGTGCATCGAGGTGTTCAATAGCCTGGGACAGCTCAAGAATGCAGAGTCATTGCGTTCGTGGCTCATCACGGTGGCAATTCGCCAGTCCTATCGCTGGAAAAAGAAACAATCGAATCACGTTGAACTCGATGCTCTGGAGCCGGACGTAGCCGCTGAACTGGCCTCCGTACCGGAGACCATTTTCCAGGTCCAGCAGGAGCAGATCGTGCGCGAGGTGGTGGACAAGCTTCCTCCCCGTTGCGCGGAACTTGTGCGGCTGCTCTTTTTCGAACAGCCCCCGCTGCCTTATGCGGAAGTGGCCAGGCGGCTCGGGCTGGCAACGGGATCAATCGGGTTTGTGCGCGGCCGCTGCCTGGAGAGGCTACGGAAGATCCTGGTCGAATCGGGCTTTAATGGTCCGCAGATCGCCGCCAAACCTCACGAGCGGCCTTCCAGCAGGCTCTTCTAATCGAAGAGAGCAAGGGTTGCGCCGGGACTTGCGGACCGGCGCAACCCGAGCGTTTCCGGTTTTATGAATCAATGGACAGAACTGGAAGCCTGGTTTTCCTGAGGACTGTATTCGGGCATTGATCTTTGCGCGATGGGCATCCGCGCAAATACCGTTCGGGGAAGGCGGAGCATGGCGATTCAGCGCACTTGAAGGACGTTTGATGATGCGGTAATGACGATGGGAGTAGTGGTCAGGCCCTTGACAGTGCCTTGGACTGAAACGCCAGGTCCATCCGGTAGCATTCCAGCGGATCCATCCGGCCCAGTTCGCGGTGCATCGAACGAACTTTTAATATCTTGCTGGCGATGGCCGAGATGCGGTCCCGCACGTCTTCAAGGCGGAAGGGTTTCGTGAGAAAGTCATGGGCGCCGGCCAGATACGCAGAGCGGATTTTTTCCGGCCAATCTCGCTCATTCGCCAGAAGGATCACATAAGGCTCAGCTTTGAGTTCCGCGAGCCGCATCCACTGGCAAATTTCCAGTCCATCCATTTTGGAAAGATCACAGTTCAGGATGCACACGTCAATATTGCCGGCCTGGAGGGCGGTGCGCGCTTGCTCGCCGTTCTGCACGGTGACCACGTCGCATCCCCAATAGGACAACGAGGATGTCAACAGGTTCCGTGATACGGATTCTTCTTCGGCGATTAAAACTCGGAGCCTTTTCATGTCCGCACCCCTCTGCATCTCAGCACGCCATCCTGAAATCGCGGCGCATTTCCGTGGATATAATGACCTGCGACCCGCGGGGAAGGGTCTGAATGCAATAAAGATCGTCCGGCTCCGGCCATGGAACGCCTTTATCGGCATTCTCCCGGTAAACCGTCAAGGCGATCCGCAACTGCTTGATGTCCTCTTCCTGCAATGCGGACATCAGATATTGCAAATCCTGTTCGATGCCGGCGGCAGCTGCCATCCATTTGTCCGAGTCATTCATGGTTGCCTCCACAGAGGTGAATAATTTACATGCCCGGAATGGCAATAATTACCAGACGTTCCGCACTGCCGGCGCCGGGAACTCTTGGAATCCTCATGGGCCGAGACCACGCGATCGTTCAATCTACAGCCGTTAGGACCCGCTGACCTGTGAAACTTGGTACTTGTTAATAAGAGTAACAACCCGCTGATTAAATATAGATTCAGCAACTCGGTTACCATCTTGAGGCTTCGCCGGCAGGACATGTACTTCTGGTGAGGGAGCGATGGCTGGACTTTTCGCTGCCATACGCTGGCCAACTTAACAAAACAAAACTCACTATTTCGTTACTTTGGTAACACGCCGGAAAACGTTGCCGGCGGGAAAAGCCTTTCCTTGATCACGCCGGCGCATGGCATGTCTTAACACGAGCATCAACCTGGATTGCGCCGTGCGCCGGAGGATGCGCACAACGGCTCATCCGCTATGCGCGAACAAAGTCAATATAGCCGCGATATGGATCGGCGCTGATCAGCTTTACGCGCAGCTTGTCTCCCACATCCACTCCTGCGGCGTGGACCAATAATCCTTCCGCATGAGGCTTGACTACGCGAACGAATGTGCCACGGGGCGTAACACCCGTCACGATGCCGTCGAAAATCTGGCCAATTCTGCTGCCCATGGCCACGGCGGCGATCCGTTTGGACATGGCGCGCTCAACTTTGCGAGCGGCGTCTTCTTTTTCGGTGCAATTGCGGGCAATGGCGGCGAGCTCGTCCTCGGAATAGCTGCTTTCTCCGCAGCCCAGCGCCTTCTTGATCAGCCGTTGCGTCACAACGTCCGCAAAGCGCCGGTTCGGGGCGGTAGAGTGAGTA
>DATIWA010000568.1:0-2941 GCA_035465515.1 Candidatus Limnocylindrales bacterium
CCGAGGATTTTAGAGGCGCGTTCTGACCACTTCGTCTCGTTGGTATCGGGATAGTAGTCAAACGTGCCCATTCCGGCCGATTCCACGGCCAGCCGCAGTCGCTCGTCCGCTTCCGCCAACTCTGCCGAAGCTTTCTTCCGGTCGTGAATGTCCACTGCGATCCCAATCCAGTGCGCCACCTTGCCAGTCTCATCCCTTACCGGCAATGCCCTGGTAAGGTGCCACCGGTATTCGCCATCGATGGCACGCCGGATGCGGATCTCGTTCTCATACGGTGCGTCCGCCGCAACAGCCTGTTTCCACTGGAAATACGCGGCCTCAGCATCACTGGGATGCAAGGCTGAAACCCACCCCTCTCCCAGGGTCTGCTCGGCGCTAAGCCCTGTGTAATCGAACCAGTGCCGGTTCGTGTAGGTCGTGCCGCCGGAAGCATCGGTCATCCAGATGACCTGAGGCGACAACTCGATCAGCGCCCGGTAGTGGGCCTCAGTTTTCAGGGGCTCGGGAAGGTCGGCGGATACGCGTGTTCCGCGCGTGGAATTCGCACCTGAGAGGCGTGCCAATTGCTCGCGAAGCCGGGCGTTTTCACGCTCCAATGCGGCTATTTTTTCCGGCACTCCCGAAGCTCTCTCAGGTTTTCTAGCCTTGCGCAACATCTACTGCTCGATTCGAGGTCTGGCCCGGACCGTAATTGCAACGTGTAAGGTGTAATTCATTATCCCATCTTTTAGGCCCTTCCGCGGAACTGGTTCTGTCTTCCCGATCCCGCGGAACAAAAGATTTTTCGCATCCAGAGCTGCCGCCCGGGCTCCCGTCGCCCAGCCGCCTGCTCGCAGCCCGTCTCCGGGTACAGCGCCTCTGGTAACCGGCTCCAGCCAATTTCCGTGATGACTCTGGCTGCTATATATCGTAATATTCATATATTACAATGTCTCCCCATAACCGCGCGAGAAAGCCCGGGCTGGAAATCTCCGACCTCGCCACTTTTAAGACGGAGTTCTTCAAGGCCCTGGCCCATCCTCTCCGGATCCGGATCATCGACGCGTTGCGGGACGGAGAGACAGGCGTCAACGACCTCTGCGCCCGGCTTGACGTGGAACAAAGCACAGTTTCGCAGCAATTGGCCCAGTTACGCAGCCGCAATATCGTGACAGGCCGCAAAGAAGGACAGAATGTCTATTACTCGATTCGCGACACTGCCATCTTCCGCCTCCTCGATGTCGCAAAGGACATTTTCAACAACCACCTTGTCAGCGTGCAGGACATGCTGTCACAGCTTGAGGTCCCGTCGCGGGCGCGCCGGTGATTTCCCAAACAATGCATAGCGAACTGTCAACGCGCATACCCATGGCCGGCAGCGCAAGGAATTTTCAGAAGAAATAAAGACGCATGTTCATCGCCTTCAGTACTTTGTTCTTGCTGCTTGCTCTGCTCCCTCTCATGGTCTGCCTGCTTCGTGCGTGGCGGTTGAAGACCGCCTTGCTGGCGCGCATTGCAGCAGCCATCATGGTAATGGCCCTGGCGGCCGGCACGACGGCGGCCGTGGCAGTCTGGCACAGCGGTCTGCCGCTTACGGTTGACCTCAGCCGCTTCAGCCCTTTTACCTTCCTGCTTTCCATGGACCGCCTGGGCAGCTTCTTTCTGTTTTTAGTCTGCGCCGTTTCCATTCCCGCAGTCGTGTATTCGCTGCCGTACATAAGCCGCCACTATGGAAGCGCCCGTGCAGCCTGGTACTGGGCCCTCCTTCCGCTCTTTCTGCTCTCGATGGTGACGGTCGTGGCTGCCTCCAGCGCTTTCGCTTTCCTGCTTGGCTGGGAGTTGATGACCCTGCTTTCCACTGCGCTCATTGTTCTGGAGGGAGACTCCGAGCCCAGGCGGCGAAGCATTTTCATTTATCTGCTGATGATGCACGGAGGGGCCGCGCTGGTTATTTCCGCCTTTCTGCTGTTTGCGCCTTACGCGCCCTCACTCGACTTTGCCTCCATGAAGGCCGCCTCCGCAAACATGCCCGGCGCGCTTAAAAGCGCAATTTTTCTGCTGGCTTTCTTTGGCTTTGGCGCCAAGGCCGGCATCATTCCCCTGCATGTCTGGCTGCCCAAGGCGCATCCCATCGCGCCTACGCCGGTTTCCGCGCTCATGTCCGCCGTCATGCTGAAGACCGCCGTGTACGCTTTTTTGCGGTTCGCATTTGATTTCCTGTCCGGCGGCCCCATATGGGGCGGTTATCTGGTGCTTGCGGCCGGAGCGGTCTCCTGCGTGCTGGGCATTCTCTACGCCATGTTTGAAACTGACCTGAAGCGGCTCCTCGCCTACTCCAGTGTTGAAAACATCGGGATCATATTTCTCGCGACTGGAGCCTCGCTCATCTGCCTGCAAAGCGGCGCTCCCATCGTCGCCGGGATGCTGCTTCTGGCTGCGCTGGTCCATTGCTTGAACCACGCTGTCTTCAAAGGCCTGCTTTTTCTCGGCGCCGGCGCGGTCCATTATCGTACGCACACCTTGAACCTGAACGAACTGGGCGGTTTGCAGAAGCGAATGCCGGTTACCGGCCTCTTCTTTCTCGCCGGCTGCATTTCGATTGCCGGGCTGCCTTTGTTCAGCGGCTTCGTCGGCGAATGGATAGCCTTCCAGGGCTTCCTTGCCGGATCGCAGCTGCCTGGCGCTACTCCACAGGTCCTGCTGCCCTTGATGGCCGGCGTTCTCGCCCTGACCGGTGGACTGGCCGCAGCCTGTTTCGCGAATGTTTACGGCAGCACGTTCCTGGGCCGGCCGCGATCGTCCGCCGCCGAATCCGCCGAGGATGCGCCCCGCGCAATGCTGGCGCCTCTGGGAATTCTGGCTTCGGCCTGCGTGGTCATCGGCATCGCGCCCATGGTTTTGATTCATCCCTTGTGGTCGTTGATGCAGACCCTGGTTCCCGGCGCCGACTTCAGCAGCGTGG
>DATIWA010000569.1:0-6961 GCA_035465515.1 Candidatus Limnocylindrales bacterium
TTGCGTGGTCTGGAACAAATGGCGGTTCAGGAGCCATAGCATCTGCGCCGGGGAAGGCGGGGTCATTTGTGCGCGGGTTGTGCGCCGGCCGGTGGTTCCATAGGCCGAAGCTGCGTCCACTGAGACCAGGGCCTCCTGCTCGTAGGCACGCACGGCAGAATGAATAGTAGCCATCAGCAGGGCCGCTGAAATGCCTTTGCCGCTGATATCGCCTACTGCAAGACCCATCTGGTCCGGGCCATAGGACAGAAAATCATAGTAGTCGCCGCTGACAATGCGCGCCGGGCGGCAGATCCCATGCACTTCCAGCGTCTTGGTACCCGCGATGTCGCGAGGGAAGAGCTGGGCCTGGACCTCATGCGCGATTTCCAATTCACTCTGAAGACGTTCTTTCTCTTTTTGTTCAATGATCAGCCGCTGCAGCGATTCCGTCATGGAATTGAAGGCGGTTTGCAGGGCCGCAAGCTGGTCGTGTTCCCGGACATGGATACGGTGGTTGAAATCGCCGCGATTGACGTGCTGCGTGGCTTTGTAGAGGCTGGCCACCGAATACGTGATGGTCCGGGTCAGGCGCGCTCCGATCAGCAGCGCTATCAACACGACCACAGCGAAGGCGATAGCCGTGACCAGCAGCGCCGTGCCGATCACTCCTGTCCATATACCCATGGAGGCCGTGAATTCCGCGTAAATCGTGGAAAGCCGGGCCGCGCCGGTGAGAAAGGCGCCCTGCCCCAGGGTGGATCCTGTAGTCCATTCGGTGGTCTGAATGAGGCCGCCAAAGTCCAGTTCACGGTCCCAGGCAGCGCGCGCCTGTGGCACCGAGCCCGCGCTGAAGCTGATTCCACGACTTTGGTCGCCGACGGTGTTTTCTGCCCGCCCGCGCTGTTCGGTCACCCTGATAGATCCGCCGGAATTGCTGACCTGGATATCGGCCTCTGAGATGGTGAGCGAACCGATTTGCGCCGCGACCTTTGCCAGGAATTTCTGGTCGAAGGGGACGCTGGAAATTACGATCCGCCGCTCACCGCCGGATTTAGTGTCCGGCGGAAGGACGTGCGCGGCCCGGAGGTAGAGGTGCCCGCGGTCATTGGCCAGGCCCGCAAAATCCGTGGTCAGCCATTGCGGCGCAAGACGTGACGGCAAGACCAGGATTGAACGCCCCGGAAACACCGGGTCATTGGCCATGATCTGCTCGGGACTGCTGCCCCGATTGAAAATCTTCTCCGCGGCTGCAACGTTCGCCGCCGCAAGGCGCTGTTCCTGGGCGCGAATCTCAGAGACTGTCAGGTAGGTAGCCAATTGTTCCAGAACCAGGTAGCCGCTGCCGATTGCCAGGGCCCCAGCCAGCAGAACAGGAACGCCGCCAATGAACAAATAGGTGACGATCAGCCGGTTGCGCACGCTCCACATCACGTGGTTGCGAAACCAGCGCAGCGCCAGGAAAATGCAGAGAACAGAGAAGACAAATCCCAGGAACCGCGTCCAGCCGCTCATTGGCGCGGCAGCGCCGGTTGCTCCTGCAAGGTTCAGCAGTCCTTTGAGCAAGGCCAGAACCAGATACATGCCGCCCAAATACAAAGTAAAGCGCGCCAGGCGTGTGCGGGGTACCATGCCATGAGACGCAAGTTTGTCCGTGATTTTGGACCAGAAGACCAAGCTTAGTGATTATAACCATCAGGGAATGGCGCGTGGGGCGCGCCAAAGACCAAAGGCGGGGGCAGTTTAGAGGCGTTCCAGCAATTCCTGCCCGTAGTCGTTTCCGTGGGCAAGGCCCAGGCAGCCCGCGGCAGTTTTCAGGCGATCATAAGCCGCCAGAGCGTCTATTCCAAATACCTTGCGCAGTCCCGGAAGGCTGGGCGCCGTTGGCCGCAGGATGATCCACAGCTTCAATTTACCCAGCGCCAGGAGGGCATAGAGCCGGAACTCAGTGGCTGCCTGCACCAGTTCCTGCGCCAGTGCTTGGAGTTCCTGGGCCCTGCGCGGGCTTGCGTTTTCCTCGGTGAATTCCATGTTGCCCCATTCGATCAGGACCAGCGCATTATGCGACATTCGCAACAGGTATTCACGCATCAGGTGGATCCGCTTGCGCTGCCAGTCACGGAACTCGGCAGGCGGCATGCGCAGGCGGAAATTGGTCTCCAAGGCCGGATCAAGGAGCGTCTGGAGCGCTTCCAGTTCGGCCGGGCGGAGATATGGCGTGACATCGTCCACGGTACGGCGGGGGAATTTGCCGCGGAATTGCAGCACCGTATAGGCGGCAAACAGCAGGATCGCGCCAACCAGGAAAATCGTGATGAAATCGAACATCATCGCTTCAGAATTTCCTTCACAGTTCTTGTGTACTGCCGGACTTCCGCCAACATCTCCTCAGGGGTCAGCGCGGGGGTGACTCCAGGAACCGGGCCGGCTGGCTGCGGTGTGATGAACGTAAGCAACCAGACGAACACAGCGATAGTGTAAGCGATAGGGGGCATGATTCGCACAACAGGGTCGAATTTCGTTCCGAATTCGGAACGTAGCACGTAAATGACCAGAGAACCCGCGGCCGAGATGCCAAACCCCATGGCTATGCCAAAGGCGTGCTGTCGCCAGCGGACCTTGAAAAACCTGACCAGGATGAAAAACAGGAAAAACAGCCCCACTTCCAGGAGCCCAACAGCTACTTCGGCAGCGAAAATCATCGCTGCTACTGTGCTGCCTTGGACCGGAGGAGTCGCCGCTGTGCGTATGACCGCAATCGCCGTTAGCAGGATTCCCACGGCAGGAAAGAGTGCTCGAAACCAGCGAATTTCGTAGAACCGGCGGAAGACGTGATGAAAGACTTCAAGCAGCGCGAAGAAAACCACGAACGTGCTGCATGCTTCCGATATCCAGTAAATCCGGAAATAAAGCCCCTGGTTGCTTCCCACGGCGAACAAGGCAAACGTACTGAGCAATGACAAGGAAATAAAGGCAAAGAACCACGGGAATTGCCTTTGCAATCGTGCCCGCAGCATCGCCACGAATACCCAGAGTTGCAGTAACGTGCCCGTCAGCTCCAGCACTAGTTCGGCCAATTTCATGAAAGAGAGTGGCCAGATTAACCCAGCCACTCTCTAATGAGCAAATCAGAATTGGGAAAGTTTCGGTACCGGTACCGGCATAGGGGTGCTGGCGAAAGTTGCGCTAAACCCCCCGCAGAGCAAACAGAACAGGATGCATTTCAGAACCGCTTTACGCATGGTATTTTTCTCCTTGTAGGTGAAACTCAGGCTCCTGCGAGCCTCAACAGCACAGTTTTGTATTTTCTTCCCAGGGGTCTGTTACTGGATGGCCGGACAAGCCAGGGAGAGGGCTGCGAGTTCGTGGCGCCGCAATCTGATTGTAACCTGCAATCAGGGGGTGCGCTTAAATCGTTCCGGAAACCGGAAATTCACCGGGGAGTCTCAACTCACTTCCACGATATCGTCTTCGGGAACATCGGGAAGACCGGGTTCAAAATCAGATGCCAGCTGCGCTCCGGCCAGGACCATCAGTCCGGAGATGAAGGCCCAGAACATCAGTGTGACCGAAACGGAAAATGGCCCATAAACCTCGGGGAAGTTGATCCAGGGGAGAGCTTTCACGTAAACATACCTGCCGACCTCCCAAAGCAGCCCCATGGCGATCGCCGCCGGAAGCACGCTTGCCGGGCTAACCTTCCCGTTGGGCAGGATCCAATACAGCAGGAAAAACATTCCGATACTGGCGGCGGTTGCCAGGATTTTGAGCGTGAGGCCAGTGATGGCGGTAAACACAATATTTTTGTGGCCCAGCATCATGGTTTGGACGATCCACTGATTTCCGGCCGCGAGTCCAATTGAGGCCAGAGCCAGGATGCCGCAGGCAAAGGCCAGCGCAAGCGAGACGAGTTGGTTCCCCAGGTAAGACCGGTTCTTTACGAACCCCCAGATCTGGTTGAACGCCACTTCCAGCGGCAAAAAGACTCCGGTAGAGGTGATCAGCAGGATCACAACAGACGCCAGTTTGACCCGCTTGCGGCTTCTTACCAGCATGTCGAGGCTGTGAATCACGAAGTCCTGGTTGGTGGGCAGATGGTCTTTCAGGAACTGCGCCACCACGTCAGACATCGTTTGGGAATGAAAGACATTCCGTGTCAGGAAGATCACCAGAACCATAAACGGGAAAAACGAGAGAATCGCGTTCGCTGCCACGGAAAAAGCGAAGGTGTGGGCCTCTGTCTTGGTCAGGTATTTAAGGGTCAACAGCCCGCGGTCGCGGAGCATTGTCTTCCAACCACGGAGAATCTTCTCCGCAGGGGTTAGCGGAAACTGGTCCGGTTTATCGGCGGACGAAATAGGGCTGTATTGCATTTGAGAAACTGCGGGAATCCTAGCAGAAAGGCGCACCAGAGAGAGCCGCAAAATACCCGTAACGCGAAACCAAAGATACCTGTCCGGTGTTCCCTTTAGAACGCGGATCGGGGTAGAAGAAACAGATTAGAAAAAACTCAAATAAAATGCTTTACAAAATCCAGAGTTCCTGAATATCATGCGTAGCTCCCAAGGAAACACTTCTCAGGGACGTGTGTGGGTTGGTGTTTTTGTACAGCGCAGTAGAAATTCACGAAACAGTCAGGGTTGCGGCGGCGACAGACCAGATTCTGGCGCCAAGGCGGCCTTTTTTGTTGCGAGAAGCACTGGCGTCAAAGCAGCAACCTCTTCTCTCTTCCTGATTCCGGCAGGGGAGAATTTTATTGAGGCGAAAGGAGTTAGTTGTGAGAGAGAAGGGAACAGTAAAATGGTTCAATGGAGCCAAGGGTTACGGGTTTATCCAGCGTTCAACCGGCGAAGACGTTTTTGTCCATTTCTCTGCAATTCAGGAAAATGGCTACAGGACCCTCAATGAGGGTGAAACGGTGGAGTTTGAACTCCTAAAAGGTCCCAAGGGCTATCTGGCTGCCAACGTTCTGCGTGGCGCGGCAAGCTAGCCGTACCATCCGGATAAATTCGGAATCAACCCTTGCCTCGGCAAGGGTTTTTTACTGGTTCTGTAAAGGCTCCTCAAAGCCGCCAGCAGCCCCCGGCACTACCTGAAAAGGAAGGTCACGGTTATCCAAATCCTGGCGATTACCGGCAGGCCCCGGCTCCAAAAATTGCTGCCTACAGCCTGATATTTACGAGCAATCCATGTCACTTTCTGCATTTTGTTGTCCTTCCTTACCGGAAGTTCTTGATTACGGAGGACAAATCCTGGTTTTCATGCCCCACAAACGGAAGATTCAGTCCGCTCCCGTGGGGTGCCGGCGACAATGGAGTTGGTCGAAGATGAACTCAAAGGCTGTCACCGCACAATGAGCCGCGACCTGCTGGAGACGGCTGTTTTTCCGTACCATCCCCCATCATCCCCGGCGTATCCAGGTGGATTTGGGCTTACCTGTCCAGATGATGCCGGCGGAGAGACCAGCGCGGTCTGATAAAGACTCGTGCAGAAGACCCCGAAGCATCGGCTGTCCGTCTAAGAGCAGGATCAGCCTGGCGCCTTAAGGATCAACTAAGAATTCATTAGATTTCTTAAACAATCACGGGGTTCAAGAGATGCGGAACGTCGCGATCAGACGCGGTTCAGGCCTACAGGGAACTGTTCGCAGCGTCCCGATGGCGGCATGCTTCGGGCCGAAGCCGAAATCCTCAGCCTCTTATGCAGACTCACCGCGCGGAATTGCTTGGTCCCCCCGGAACTGCGGCTGCGAGACCGCCAAAATGCCCTCGCCTGCGCACGACCACTGTTTGAAGAACAGGGGCGTCATCATCCGAGCCCATGACGATGTAATCGAGCCGTGGGCTGTTCAATAACTGAGTCAGCACCTGATGGAAGGTGCCCGGTCCGAGACGCGCCATAACCGATTCCGAGGCCACTTCTGGCGCCACTTCAATCGAAGCACCAGTCTTAGCCCCGATTAACTCCAGGACCTTGCCCAGGTTGGCGTGCTCAGCGACAACGCTGAGCTTGCCCTGCCGGTAATCCACCGCAGCCAGGCCGGACGATTGAGCCGAAGAACTCGGCGTGAGCGGCGTAATTGCTGGGCCCGGAGCGGCGGCCCCAGCGGGCGGCTGGAGGGGACGTACAAGCGGTTGAATTGTCGGCCGCGGTTGAATCACAGCCGGCTGCGCAGGACGCGACATCACGGAGGCGGGAGGGGCGCCTGCGCGGGGCACAAACGGCGGCCTGGGCGATTCCGTTGCTGGACTGGAAGAAGGTGCCGTTGCCAGAGGCTTCCGGGAGGAATTAAAGAAAGCCGTGGGCGGGCGCACCATGATTCGCGGATGAACAGTCGGCGCCGGAGGTTTATTTTGCGCCACCGATAGAACCGACAATGCAGCCACCACCAGCAGCCCGGCAGTAGTTCGTGGATGCCACATAGAATTCATCCTTTCTGTCATCGGCAAAGCCGCCAGAACTCTCTGGATTATCGCGCCGGCGTTTGTTTTGACGTTAAGAAAGCCGACGTGTAGAACCTGGGAAACGCCATGGGATGTTACAGTATTTCGCCTGGCAATTAGACGCCAAATGACGCTGCATTAAATTCTTTAATAATCAGCGGGTGCCTTGCCGTGGCGCAGGTCGGAGCGCGACGCTGTCCCTGCGGCACGTCAGTTGATGCACGATTCAGCCACCACAGAGGAAGCCGGCAGCGAAGGCGATAGGGGCAGAGACACCCGGAAGCAAGAGCCCTTGCCCGGCGCGCTGATGACCTCAATGTTTCCACCGTGGGCGTGGGCGATGGTACGGGCAAAATGAAGACCGAGACCGGTGCCGGGGACGGCGGAAGCGCGCGCCAGACTGGTCCGGTACCCGCGATCGAATATCCGTGACTGGTCCTCTGCGGCAATTCCGCATCCTGTGTCGGTGACCGAGACGATGGCAAGGTTGTTGTGGGCGGTCAGAGCAACGTCGATCCTTCCCTCAGGCCCGCTGAATT
>DATIWA010000570.1:0-4410 GCA_035465515.1 Candidatus Limnocylindrales bacterium
GCTGAACAGCCAGAATGAGCGCCTCAGCGAGGCAGTGGCCGGGTTCAAGAAGTTCCTGGAATATGATCCTCAGACCAAGATAAAGATCATCGCGAATGCTGATGACCGCAGTTCCGAGGAAGCCAACATGGCGCTCAGCGAACGGCGCGCCAGGATCGTGAAAGACGCGTTGATAGCTCTTGGCGTGGACGAAGCCAGGATTGAAATGGAAGCGAAGGGCGAGACACAGCTGCTGGACAAGGCTGCTGTGAAAGGCCTGGAAGAAGCCAATGGGATGCGCCGCCCGCTCACCAAGGCGCTGGTGCATGCCTACAACCGTCGTGCAGACCTCGTTATGATTCCGACGGAAAAACCTGAACAGCAATCCAGGCAGGTTTTCCCGCCGAGAGGAAGCAGGGAGTCGAACGTCCTTGAGAGCAGCGCTGTCAAGGGCTTCCGGACTGTCGAGAAGATGAGCGTACCTGTTGGTGCAGCTCCAGCGGCAGGCCAGCAATAAGCGACGCGTGGATATCGGCCTTCTTCCATCTTGCGATGGAAGAAGGCCCTTTCAACTTCATCGAAATCAGCACCGATGCAGATCGCAGAAACGTATCTTAACGGGTGACCTGCTCGCGAAAGTCGGGAAGTGAGATCCATAGCAGACCGATTCGCAGGACTTCAAGATGCCATCCGTATCTCCCAACCGGCCCCGGAGCGAACTCAGCAGCAGCGTCCCCTTGATTCATTTCCTACTGCCTCATTGGAAAGCCCTCTTCATCGGTCTGGTTGCAGTCGGGGCCGAAACAGTTGCCGGTTTGCTGGAACCATGGCCCCTGAAAATCGTACTGGACAGCGTCCTTGGCGCCAAAAAGGTGCCGCGCTGGCTCTCGGATTTCGTAACAACTGCTTTCGGTCAGAACAAACTTGCGGTGCTTGAATTCGCTGCCGCGGCGGTCGTCCTGATCGCCGTGATCGGCGCCCTGGGCACCTTTATTGAAAAGCAAACGATCACCGGCGTGGGGCAGCGCGTGATCCATGAGCTAAGGCGGACCTTGTACTGGCACATCCAGCGCCTTTCCATGTCCTATCACGACCGTAAGAGGACCGGGGAGGTCATCAGCACCGTGACCACCGACATTGACGCCATACAGAGCGCGGTGACTGCCGGCGTGCTGGACGGCCTTTACTACGGCCTCACCATTGCCGGCATGGTCGGCATCATGTTTTATCTCGACTGGCGCTTCACCCTGATCGCGCTCTCAGTGCTCCCGGCCCTGTTCGTCGTGGTTTACAGCTTCACGCGCAAAATCAAGAAAGCATCGCGCGCGCTCAGGAAGAAAGAAGCGGAAATGGTCTCCACGCTCCAGGAAGTTCTTTCCTCCATTCATATTGTGAAGGCGTTCGGACGCGAGGAGTACGAGCAGCGGCGCTTCGAGGCGGAAAGCATGGACAGCGTGGAACTGGCCCTGCATGCGCGCAACATCAAGGCCAAGCTCTCTCCGGCTGTGGAGATCATTGTGGCATGCGGTACGGCCCTGGTGCTGTGGTTCGGGTCGCGCCAGGTGATTGAAGGCACCCTCACGCCCGGCCTGCTGGTGGTATTCCTTCTCTACCTGGGAAAGATGTACAAGCCGATGCGGGAGCTTTCCAAGATGACGGACACCTACTCCCGCGCCTGGGTGGCCTGGGACCGTATCAAGGCATTTCTGGCCATCGAACTGCAAATACGCGACCTGCCGGGAGCTCGTCCCGCTCCGGCCTTCAAGGGAGCCATCGAGTTTGAGAACGTCACCTTCGGGTACTCGGCGGACTGCATGGATTTAAGAAATGTCAGTTTCAAAATCCAGCCCGGACAGCTGGCTGCTCTGGTCGGCCCCACCGGGTCCGGCAAGACCACTGTGATCAGCCTGATCCCCAGGTTCTATGATCCGCAGTCGGGGGCGGTGAAGATTGACGGAACGGACGTGCGCAAGTTTCAGCGGAAGACGCTGCGTCAACAGATCAGTTTCGTATTGCAGGACACCCTGCTCTTCCGGGCCCCCATCTGGCAGAACATCGGGTACGGCAAGCCCGAGGCCACACAGGAGGAAATTGTGCGCGCCGCAAAGCTCGCGAATGCCGACGATTTTATCCGGCAGATGCCGCAGGGGTACGACACCATGGTCGGCGAGCGCGGCGTGACGCTCTCCGGCGGGCAACGGCAGCGCATTGCCATAGCCCGCGCCATCATACGGGACAGCCCGATCCTGATTCTGGACGAACCCGCCACCGGCCTTGATGCTGAAGCTGAAAAGCTGGTGCTGGACGCTCTGGGGCGCCTGATGAAAAACCGGACCACCATCATGGTCGCGCACCGCCTGTCGTCGATTCAAAAGGCCGATCTGATCATGGTTTTGCAGGATGGAGATATCCGGGAAAGCGGAACCCATCAGGAGTTGATGGCTTCCGGTGGCCTGTATGCCAGGTTTCACGAGCTGCAGGCGCACAAGGAAGCGGAGGAACACAACACCGCGGCCGCTCCTCTCCCGGCCGGCCCTTCTTCTGAGGTTGCATGAAAAAGCATGGTTTGAAAGCGAAGCCCGTGTTTGCAGTTTTCCTGATCGTAGTGATGCTCGGCACATCACTTAACGCACCCGCGGTGACGGACAAGGGCGGCTCGTCCGACAGCAAACACCTCCATGAGAAAAAAATCGGGCGAGCGCCGGCCGTTCTCTGGACCGATCCCGTGGACATCGCGTCTCGCGACCTCTTCTACGGCTGCGGAGGCACGGAGCACCAGCCCAGGGGGAAGCTCAAGTTCATCAAGGAGAAACGCACGGGCAACAACCCCAAGTTTGACGTTCGCGATGCCGATGGCGTGCGCTGGGGAGTAAAAATGGGAGTCGAGGCGCGTCCGGAAACGGCCGCTTCGCGTCTGGTTTGGGCCGTCGGTTACTTTGCCAATGAAGACTATTACCTGCCCGAACTGCCGGTAAGGATCCCTGTGCTCTCGCGCGGCCAGGAACTCATTCAGGACAACAAGATCCATGGAGTGCGGCTCAAGCGGCACAGCAAGAAATCGCACAAGATTGGATACTGGACATGGAACAACAATCCCTTTGCGGGGACCAGGGAACTCAATGGTTTGAAGGTGATGATGGAGTTGATCAACAACACCGACCTCAAGCCGGAGCACCTTGTGATTTACGACGTCGACGGCGACGAACAGCGCTACATGATCAACGATCTCGGTGGCAGCTTCGGCCGCGCTGGGGCGCACTTTTATAACCGCACAAAAGGAGTGCTCACCGATTTCAAATCTTACCCGCTGATCACGGGCGTGGGCGCCGACTTTGTCGACTTCTGGTACTTCAAACATGTGCCGCGAGCGGACGCAAAATGGATTGGGGGCATACTCGACCGGCTTTCAGACGAGCAAATCAGCGACGCATTTCGTGCGGCGGGATTCTCGCCCGAAGAGGTGGATGGATTCACCAGGAAAATCCGGGAGAAGATCAACGAGTTGACAAACCTGTGAACCGGCCGGCTCAACGCCGGCATGCGTCGCCCGGATAGAGCAGATTTCAGGCACGGAGGAAAACAATGAACAGACACCAAATGATCTTGAGTTGCGTGGCCACGCTTGGCTTTTTGCTTGTGCTGGCCGCGCCGGCCGCCGGCGGCAGGAACACCTCCAGCCAGGACCAGGATGTGCAGGCTGACTCGCGTGCGCAGCAGGAGTTCAACCGGGGAGTGGCGGCATACGCCGCAGTGCATGATCGCGCGGAGGCGGATCTTCCGCATATAAACGCGAGCCGGTCAGGAGCTGAGATTGTTCAGCGCCAGCATACGCTGGCAGCCAGGATCCAGGCTGCCCAACTGGCGAAAGCCGCCAGGGAAGGGGCCATCTTTACCCCTGGCGTGAGCGCCTATTTCCGCCGTCAAATCCAGGCGGCGTATATGGCGAACGGGGCGGGAATCCAGGCGACCCTGGAGATGACGCCAACGGTGGGAGAGCAGCAAATCGCGGTGAATCAGCCCTACCCGGCAGACGCTTCACACGGTGTGGTGCCCCCTACCATCCTGCTCCGCCTCCCCAGCCTGCCGCACTGGATGCAATATGACATCGTAAACCGCGATCTCGTCATCCGTGACACCGAGTGCAACCTGGTGGTTGACGTGATCCGCAATGCTATTCCGTGAGCTGAATCCGGGGGTGTACCCATGCGAACTTTGATTTTTACCACGCTGTTGATTGGGGTGGCCGGCGCTATCTTTCTCCCATCTCTTCCGGTGGCAGGCATTGCCGCAACTGAAATGATGCCGTCGCCGGCACGGCAGGACGCGGGTGCCTCATCCAAGGTTGTGCGTCCGCTCAAACCCAACTCGCTGCGTTTCGCGGTGATTGGGGACAGCGGGACTGGAAGCGAAGGCCAGTATGACCTGGCCAGG
>DATIWA010000571.1:0-3906 GCA_035465515.1 Candidatus Limnocylindrales bacterium
GAATATTCGCCTTCGGTGTTCTCGCGAACGATCACCAGGTCCACCGCCGGGTATCGGGTGGGCAGTGAAGGCAGGCTGCGGATGGGGCGGAAATTGGCGTAAAGCTCGAACCTCCGCCGCAGCGCCACGTTGATGCTGGCAAAGCCGCCGCCAATCGGCGTGGTGATGGGCCCTTTCAGCCCCACCCCGGTGCGTTCCACGGATTCAATCAGCTCTTTGGGGATGTACTCGCCGTATTTCTCAAACGCCTGGGCGCCCGCGTTCACCGTTTCCCAGTCAATCTTGACCCCGGCTGCTTCCAGGATGCGCACCACCGCGCCGGTCACCTCCGGCCCAATGCCGTCCCCTGGAATCAGCGTCACCTTATGTGCCATATCACCTGCTTACAAGATTCAACTTCACTTGGCGGGAGATTTCGCCTTGGCCGCTTTCTGCTTTTCCGGACTGGAGTTCAACAGGCGCTCCAGTTCGGAATGAAACTCGCCCACATCCTGAAAATCGCGATAGACGGAGGCGAAGCGGATATAAGCCACTTTATCAATCTGCTTCAGCCGGTCCATGATCAGCTCGCCGATCTCCGCCGCGGACCGCTCGCGCTCCGGCGAATCCACCACGAACTGCTCTACTTCATTGACGATCTGCTCCATTTTGCCCATGGAAATGGGCCGTTTTTCACAGGCGCGCAAAACCCCGGCCAGCACTTTTTGCCGTTCAAATTTCTCCCGGCGGCCGTCCTTTTTCACGACCATGTAGGGGATTTCGTCAATGCGCTCGTAGGTGGTGAAGCGCTTTTCACACTTCAGGCATTCGCGCCGCCGGCGAATTGATTCGCCTTCCTTGCTCTCACGCGAGTCCACCACCTTGTCATTCTCGAACCCGCAAAAGGGACATTTCATGGATACTATGCAGAACTTTCAATAAGATGCGGTACCTTCGATTGTAACAGGGCGGAGTGGCAGGAGCGAACCTAAGGGCCCTCCAGGGCCTTCTCTTCTTCATGCTTGCTTTCTTCTTCGAGCTTGATAAAGGATATGCGCTCGAAATGCGCGAGGACGAGTCCCGCCGGCACCACGGACATGAACGTCACCAGCCAGAGCATGATGCCGCAACTGGTGGCCACTTCAGGAGAGAGATTGAAGACCCCGCGCAACGTGCCGATGGTTGCCAGTTGCGACCCGCCTCCAACCACGGGAAGCTGGAGAATCCCACCCATCACGCTTGCCGCGGTGAGCAGAAGGACGCTGGAGAGCGTCAGCCGCGATAGCCGGTGGATGGAATACGCATGTGTCACCGCCATATACGCGAAGCCGATAAGTATCCAGATAAGAAGGGAAATTCCGCTGAGTTGCAGGAAAGACTTGAAGTCTTTCACCGTGTTCAGGCCTTCCCCGAAGGCGTGCACGCGATGGTAAGCGCCGTCACCCAGCCGGGGAGACAGCAGCCCAAAGATCCTGCGGAAGAATTCCGAAGCCTTTTCCGGGTTCTTGCGAATCCAGAAAGCCACAAAAGCCGCAACCGCAACCAGAAGCAACAGCGCCACCCCGGAAAGCTCAAACCAGCCGAATGTGGTGATCTGGAGCTTCCCCACGGATTTCTTTGTGCCGTCAGCGAAACCGGGGAGCTGGCGCAGAGTGTCCGCGGACCACAAAATATTCACCGCCATAATGAGCCCAAACGCTCCCATGTCAAAGATTCGTTCCACAGTCCATACAGCGAGTTGGGAAGACATCTTCAAGTTTTCCTTGCGGGCAATCAGGTATGGGCGGATGAATTCGCCGGGCCGGCCCAGGAGCGCCAGGCCGGTGAAGCCGATCATGGTCGGCGCGATCAGCCGTGACGACTTGGCTTCGCAAACCGGCTTCAAAAGAATTTTCCAGCGCACGGCACGCAGAAAGTAATCGGCATAGATCAGGACCACGCCTCCGATCAGGTAACCAGCGTGGGTATCCTGCGTAGCTGCCCAGAAACGGTGCCAGTCGAATTTACGCCAGGTGCGGATCTGGAGATAAACCAGGCCGGCCAGGATTGCCAGCACAGCCGCTGTAACAATGAATTGTTTCTTCTTCATGCGTTGGAGCACACCGAGACCGGCGCCGGGCCGATAGGAACTGTAAAAAATAACGCGCCGCTCTGGTGGGCGCGTCACAACTTAATTGTATATGGCCCTGGTGTTTTTCAGGCTGGCTTGGCCGGCTTGGGAACCGCTGGCCTGCTGCGGCTGCGATGCGGCCGGCTTCTTCTGTGTGTTCTTCTTTGTTTTCTTTGAAGCGGCGGCTGGAGAAGCTTTGGCCTCCGATTTGATCTGCGCCCTTTTCCGGGCATTGAAATCGCGGACGATTTTGGCCACGTACGCGCGGGTTTCACGGTAGGGGGGCACTCCGTGGTATTGCTCCACGCGGCGCGATCCGGCGTTGTAAGCGGCCAGCGCCTTGATGGGATCGTTGTGATACTGGTCCAGCAGGGCCCCCAGGTGTGCGGTTCCCGCTTCCACGTTTGCCCTGGGATCGAATGGGTCGCTCACGCCCAGGCGGGCTGCGGTGGCAGGCATCAGCTGCATCAGGCCTTGCGCGCCTTTTCTGGAGACGGCGTGCGGCTTAAAGCCGCTTTCCGCGCGGATGACGCTGGCCACAAAGTCAGGATCAATCTGGTGCCGCAGGCTGGCCTGGCGAATCACCTCGTCTATATTGACCTGGGGCGCAGGCGCGTTTGCAGGTGCTGCTGCTGCCGGCGAGTTGGGCGCGGGTCTGCTGCCGGCAACTGCTTCGGCTTCCGTTGCCGCAGGCAAAGCAGGCGTTTCCGCGAGAACGGAGTCGTCCTTGTCGTAAGAAGCGATGTCAGAGGAATTGATATCCAGATGGCCGCCGGGAATGTAGAGACGGGTGACGTTCCCGTTCTGCTCCTTGCGAAGGAACGGAATGGTTGCGCCATTCTTCAAGACCGCAAGGTCGGCCGCCGACGCCGCGATTTGCGCCGCCAGCAACAGCAGCCCGATCTGAATTGTCCTTCGCAGGGGTACACTCCTCCCAAGCTACCTATTGTCCCCGAATTAGCCCCGGAAGGCCAGCCCAAATATCTCCTCGATTGCCTGGGCCACGCCATTTTCCGCGTTGCTCCCGGTCACTCGCCAGCCATTCTGTTTGAGGTCCTGGCTGGCGTTTCCCATCACCACGGGAACTCCTGCAAATTCAAGCATTTCCAGATCGTTGTAGTTGTCCCCGATAGCCATGATCTGCTCCCGTGGGATGCTGTGGTCCTGTGCCCAACGCCGCAACGCATGCCCCTTGGAGCAGTTGCGGGTCAGGATGTCGAGAATGGTGAGGTCCCGGTGGTCGTACTGGGTGCGCAGGATGGTGATTTCATCCAGAAACTCAGCCTGCCAAAGGCGCTTCTGGGCTTCCTGCATCAGCGAGACCGGGCCGCAAAACATGGCCTGGACCGGGTCTTCATGGGTCACGGCTTTTTCCAGCGGAACCACATATTGAATGTACGGGCGATTCGTCTCCAGCCAGCGCGAAATGGTCTGGTTCAATTCTTCAAAGCGCTCCAGTATCAGCGCGTCATGGCCCGGGCGGTCAAAGGTGAGCACGGCATGGCCGCGGAAAGCGTCCATGTGCCGGATCAGCTTCAGCGCAGACGACCTGGGAAGAAAATCGGTAGAAAATGTCTCTCCCGATGTGGAACGGACCACGGCCCCATTGGAACTCACCAGCACCAGAGGAAACCCGAACTCCTGCGCCACGGGCAGGGCGAAGTCATGCCGCCGGCCGGTCGCCAGCATGATCTCGGCGCCGGCGCTATGGGCAGCGCGCAACGCTTCTATATTTCGCTCTGAAACCCGGAATTGAGGATCGGTCAGCGTGCCGTCAATGTCCACGGCAAGGAGGCGGATAGGGGAACTCGGCATAT
>DATIWA010000572.1:0-2106 GCA_035465515.1 Candidatus Limnocylindrales bacterium
CATGCAGGCGTTTGCCACGCCGGAAAACCCTGATCTGGTCCGCGCCCAGAATGAGCTGGCCGCCCTGCGTTCGGAACTGGCGCGCGTGGAAACCGGCAGGGGCGGCGACTCCCTCGCCGATATGGCCATCCGCAAGGTCCCGGAAGCAGGCCTCGAATACCTGCGCAGGCTGCGCGAGTTGAAGTACAGGGAAGCCGTCCTGGAGGCCCTCACCAAGCAATACGAGATCGCCCGCATTGATGAAGCCAAGGACGCCGCAGTCATCCAGGTCCTTGATAAGGCCCTGCCGCCGGAAGTGCGCTCTGCTCCCAAGCGCAGCTTGATCGTTCTTACAACCGCCTTTCTCGCCTTGTGCCTCGCCGCCATGATCGCTCTCTTTGCCGAAAGGGTCAGGGACAATCCGGTGGTGATTGCCCGGCTGCAATTGCTGAAGTTCCGGCTGCTGGGAAGGTCCATTTCCTGAACCATGAAGTTGACCAGGGCACGCAACGGAAATCTGGGATCGGTGCACGCGCGGGTTGCCGTGTCTCTCCACGTCTCGCGGGCCTGCGCTCCCTGCTTCAAAGGTAATCCTGACAATGTCTGACGTGCCAACATCGGCAGGACCCAAGCTCGCCGTGGAAGTGGATCACTACGCAATCGCCGAAGCTCCCCCGGTGGAGCGCCCCTCGGCTTTGCGGCGCGTATGGGCGCGCTTTCATGCTGCCAGCCCCTTCGCCAGCAACGTGGCCCTGACCATGGGCGCCAATGTCGTGCTGGGAGTTGTGGGGCTGATTACCGGGCCCATCTGTGCCCGTCTTCTGGGGCCCAGCGGGCGCGGCGAGCTGGCTGCCATCCAGAACCTTTACTGGCTGGCCGCCACACTGGCCATGCTGGGAGTTCCTGAAGCCACCCTCTACTTCACCGCCCGGCGCGACCGGGAATCACGGCGGCTCCTGGCCTCCGGCATCGTCCTGGTCCTGCTCGTTTATCCGGTCTTCTATCTCTGCGCCTATTTCCTCGCGCCCTATTTTCTGGCCGCGCAAAGCCATGTTGTCGTCCAAACCGCCCGGTGGGTCCTCCTCGGTCTGCCTTTGTACGCCTTGTTGACCATCCCCCTGTTTTCCTTGCGGGGAAACAACGACCTTGTGCGCTGGAACCTCATGCGGCTTGTGCCGGCCATCGGCTGGTTCGCTTTGCTTGTGGCGTTGTTCTTTGCGGGAGCGCCCACGCCCCGCAACGTGGCCTTCGGCTACCTCGGCGTGCTGGCGGCGGGCCTGATTCCAACTGTCTGGGTTGTGCGCAGAAGGACTTCCGGCAGTTCTTCGCCGCAGCCTGAGTTGTGGCCAAAGTTGCTCCGTTACGGCCTCCCGCTCGCCCTGGCCGAAATACCGCTGACCCTCAATCTTCGTCTCGACCAGATGCTGATGGCGGCATTCCTCCCCGCCCGCCTGCTGGGCCTTTACGTGGTCGCGGTGGCCTGGGGCAATACCGTTCCTCCGCTGCTCTATGCCATCGGTACCGTGCTGTTCCCTCGCGTCGCCCGCGCGGATGCCTCCGACCGTCCCGCGCTGCTGGCCCAGGGGGTTCGCATCGGCATTTTCGCGGCCCTGATTCTGGCCGTCTTTCTCGCGGCTGTCACGCCTTTTACCGTACCCCTGCTGTTTGGCAAGGCTTTTCAGGAGTCGGTTGCGGTCGCTGTTGTGCTCGTTTTCGCCTCGGCCATTTGCGGGGTCAACGTGGTTTTGGAAGAAGGCCTCAGGGGACTGGGCGAAACCTCCAGTGTTTTCCTGGGTGAAATCGCCGGACTGGCCGTGACTCTTCTGGGACTCATTGCCCTTCTCCGCCCCTTCGGGATTTTCGGCGCGGGCGTCGCCTCGTTCCTGGGATATCTGGGCACAACCATCGCGCTGCTCTTCCGAATCAGGATGAAGCTTCACATCCGGTTCGCTGACCTGGTCATACCGCGAAGCAGGGAGCTGAAAGAAGCCTGGGGCCGCTGTGTTTCGTTGAAGCGCGGTTTCTTGAATGCACAGGATTGATGATGACTTCAGTGAAGAGAAAAATTTTACGGTCCGCGCTGGCATTTTATATTTCCCATTCTCCGGTCGAGAAGGGCAAGGGGCG
>DATIWA010000573.1:0-4005 GCA_035465515.1 Candidatus Limnocylindrales bacterium
GGGCGACGACTGGTTCCACAACGGCGCCTTCCGCGAGCAGAACATGCCTTACATTTATGAGCAGGAGGCCACGCGCAAGAACGACGCCAAGTGGTGGACCGATCATTTTGACGACTACGACGTCTACATGCAGTCTGTATCGGCGGGCGAACTGGGCCGCAAGCACGGACTGGAGCAGGTCGGCTTCTGGCGGAAGGTACTGGCGCATCCCAGCTACGACGCTTTCTGGCGCGACCAGGCCGTGGACAAGATTCTTGCGGCGCAGCCGCTCAAAGTTCCTGTGATGCTGGTGGACAGCCTGTGGGACCAGGAAGATATCTATGGCGCCATGGCCGTCTACAAGGCCATCAAGCCGAAAGACACAAGTAACAACAAAGTCTTCCTGGTAATCGGACCCTGGCATCACGGCCAGGAGATCGGCGACGGCAGCACGCTTGGCGCTTTGAAATTCAACAGCGACACCGGGCTCTACTTCCGCCAGCACATCCTGCGGCCTTTTCTGGACCATTATTTGAAAGATAATGCGCCGTCAACGTTAGAGGTTCCTCCCGTCTCGGCGTTTGAGACCGGCACCAACACATGGCGCCGTCTGAACGCCTGGCCTTCGGGCTGCACCGCGGGTTGCACCTTGAGAGCCACGCCGCTCTACCTCAACTCGGGACTGACTCTGAGCTTCGCCGCGCCGAAGGCCGGCGACGCCGCATACGATGAGTATGTTTCCGATCCGGCCAAGCCTGTTCCCTTCCGCGCGCGGCCCGTCCGCCCCGTAGGCTATGACATTGACAAAGGCCTCACCTGGCCCCTGTGGCTGGTGGACGACCAGAGGGAAGCTTCCGGCCGGCCGGACGTCCTGGCTTTTGTCTCTGACGTGCTGAAGTCGCCGCTGAAGATAAGCGGACAGCCGGTGGCGAATCTGGTGGCATCCACCAGCGGGACCGATTCCGACTGGGTCGTGAAGGTGATTGACGTTTATCCCGACGAGGTCGCCGAGCAGCCGCAGATGGGAGGTTACCAGCTTATGGTGTCGGCCGACATCTTCCGCGGCCGCTACCGCGAGAGCCTGGAAACGCCCAAGCCAATTGCCGCGGACAAGCCGCTGCTATATCGCTTTGAACTGCCCACGGCCAACCACGTTTTCCTGCCCGGTCACCGCATCATGGTGCAGATCCAGTCGAGCTGGTTCCCGCTCTACGATCGCAACCCGCAGACTTTTGTGCCGAATATTTTCTGGGCCAAGCCAGGCGACTATCGCGAGGCCACGCAGCGCATCTTCCATTCGCATGCGCCGGGCGAAGCCAGCTTTGTGGAACTGCCGGTGGTGGAAGAAAAGTAAAAGCCTGACTTGGGCTCCAGTTGCGCCGGGGCATGAGTCAGGCTTTACGCCGAAAAACGCTTAAGGCGCGCTACATGATGTCAATTGAAATGCGGACGCCCGGGTGCACGGGGCTGCACATGTAGTATCCGTCGTCAATGTAATCGACGTAAACGTCGTCGTCATAGTCCCAGCCCGGCGGGAGCGGTCTGGAGATCACGAACCAATAGCCGCCGTAGCGGAAGCGGGCATGCCCGGAAACAATCACAGGACGCACGATGCGGAACCTGTGCTCGTGGCCGAAATAGGCGACGAAGTGCTCTTCTCGAATGTAGTGGTGGTGGTGACGGCGCGCCCACTCCTCGTGTTCGCGGCGTTCGTGGGCCCAATCGCGACGATCATGGTCCCATTCGCGCGCTTCGCGGCGATCGTGGTCGTCACGCCAGCCTCGCCCTTCGTGGCGACCGCGGTCTTCATGCCGGTCAAAGTCGTCGCGGCGAGCATGGTCTTCATGGCGGCCGCGATTATCGCGCCAGTCGCGGTCCTGGTGACGGCCACCGTTGTCGCGTCCGCCACGGTCTTCATGGCCGCCGCGGCCGCGCCTGGAATCCTTGTCCTTCTCATGCCTGGAGTCGCCATCGTGATCATGCTGTGCGAAAACCGGGACACTGGCTCCCACCGCGAATGCCAGGAGCGAGGCAAGGACCAATCGAGTCAGTTTCATTGGGTTGATTTCTCCACTGCAATTTAATGAGAGATAAGAAACTGATTATGCTGCCAGCCCTCCAGCATGTCTTGGCACCATTGGACATGTCCAGATGAGCCGAAGCGAATTTCGCTTTTCAGGGGATCCGCATGATTTGGGCCGCCATCGTGTTAGCGGATGTCTTATCTGCTTAACCTTATGAAGCTGCGAGCGGCGGATACGGGGCTTTACTCCAATAAACAAGCCTATCCTGCAGCCGCAAGGTCATTCCCGTTTTGGGACGCGCAGCGTCAATATTTCCGAAATAGTCTTATGAAATACAGACTTTACTGTTAGGATTTCCCGCCAACAGCAGATTTGTAGGAACTCGATCCTTCCGGCCTTCCGGAGGAAGTTTCAATACAAGAGGGAAAAGATACGAGACTCGCCATGCTTCACGGGAAGCGTTGCCAGGCCTGGGCGGCCGTGTGTGTAAATGCCTGCCTGATGTCAACGGTTGACGCGCCGGACCGGGTTCAAGCCACCCGCACCGGCGTTCATAACCATAGTTTTCCCGGCTGTCCGCAATCTGCCGACGATCTATACATCGGCATCAGGGGACGCCAAGTCAAGCATGCAAGGCGTATCCGCTGCCTCCACGATTGCGGTCTTCCGGGTCCCCGCTTTTTCGGGGGTCTCAACCATCGCCAACGGCAAAGAACGAAATGTTCATTTGAATGCTAAGGAGCAAAGAATGTCTCGATTGTCCCGTGGTCCAGCGTTGTTAATGTTTCTGTTTTTGATTTTCGCAGCCCTGCCCATCGTGGCGCAGGTTTCACGGTCCACTAATGCAGATGGCGGCCCGGATGCACGAGCGTCCCAACAGGCATCGCCCGCAGAAAATTCCGCTCAAGTCGTCCCGCTCCTGCCTGTCGTAGCCATGCATCACGGTGTTCCATGGCGTGATCCCAACACAGCCCCCACAGGGTTCGCCGCCCCCGCCGGAGCGCACCTCTCCTACTTTGGCGGGCCGGTGATTTCCAACGTTCACGTTGTGCAGGTATTGTACGGAAGCGGTTCCTACAACGCACAGGTTGCCGGGACCTCCACGCCGAGCATGGGCAATTTCTATGGTGACATCACCGCCAGCGGGTTTATCACCCTGCTGAGCCAGTACAGCACCACAATTTCGGGAGGCACCAATCAGACGATCGGGAACGGCACGTTTGACGGGCTGTTTCAGATTGTTCCTTCCGCAGCCAACAACGGGTCCACCATCAGTGATGCGCAAATCCAGTCAGAACTTCTGGCCCAGATCACTGCGGGACACCTTCCCTCGCCGATTCTCGATGCGGCGGGCAACGTAAACACCATCTATATGATTTTCTTCCCTCCGGGGAAAACCATCACGCAGGGCGGATCTTCAAGCTGCGTGGCGGGCGGTTTCTGCGCCTATCACGGCACCACGTCAAGCACATTTAACGCGCATAATGTGCTTTACGGCGTAATGCCGGACATGCAGGCAGGCAGCGGTTGCTCCACCGGATGCGGCTCATCCACGGTGTTCAACAACTACACATCTGTTACCAGCCACGAATTGGCGGAAGCGATGACGGACGCTGATGTAGGCATCGCAACCACCTTTGCTCCTCCCCTGGCCTGGTATGACCAGACGAATGGCGAAATCGGAGACATCTGCAACGGCCAGCAAGGTTCGTACGTCGCCAACGGCACCACGTACACGATCCAGCTGGAATTCTCCAACTCGGCGAACAACTGCGTCTTACCGCCGGCCACGGCCACGCCTGACTTCTCACTCTCAGCCTCGCCCTCCAGCCTGTCAGTTACGCAGGGCAGCAGCGGCAGCAGCACGATTACTGTGACGCCTTCCGGCGGATTCACCGGCAGCGTCAACCTGTCTGCTTCCGGCCTGCCGGCGGGCGTTACCGCCAGCTTTGGCACCAACCCGACCACCTCAAGCAGCGTTTTGACCCTGACGGCCAGCAGC
>DATIWA010000574.1:0-13558 GCA_035465515.1 Candidatus Limnocylindrales bacterium
CTTCCGTGCCACCGTCAAAAAGTGCCGGAACCCCCGCGGTTGTAGGGGAAAAGCACTATGCGAGGGGATCCACAGGGTGGAAATGGTAGGCACGAGGAGACTCGAACTCCTGACCTCTACCGTGTCAAGGTAGCGCTCTAACCAACTGAGCTACGCGCCTACATAAGGTCGGCAGGATTTATTTTACCATCGCCGGAGCGCAGGCGCGTGGGAACTCAAAAGACAGGCACTCGCATGCGCCAAGGTCCCCGGAGATGAGCCCGTGACCATGATCACCGCTGATGGTTCGTGCCTTGTATCTCCTGAAAACAGACGGGTTAGTTCCTCACGTACCAGCGGCTTTCGAACCGCCCGCTGTCCGTATGGGTGACCGGGCCGCGCATCAGTCTATAGGACCACGACGGCGACCAGCGTCGAACACACGGTTCCTGGATTGAAATCCGCCCGCACTGACTCGTTCAGCCGGAACTGAGCCTGCTTGTCACCGCAAAAATTGACGGTATTGGAGAGCCCTCCGTTTGAGAACGTCACGGCCGTAAATGTAACAGTTCCGCCGTTGATGTCCGTGGTGCTTCCAAGGTGCACAACAATCACAAGGCCAGTAATGCTGGAAGACGGGACCTGGGGGTTGGAAACGAAGCCAACAAAGACCTGTCCGCAGCCACTCAGCAGAAGAGCCCCCATGAGAAAAAGCGCGAGAATACGGGACATGACACACTTCCCTTGCCCGTTGATCGTTCTTCAATGTTAGTCCTGAAGAAACATGGAAATCCAGTGGTTGCCCCGCGCGTACAAGCCGCAAGCTCTGCGCAGGGCGCGTTTTTCGGCGTAACGCGTCCTGCCGATGCCGCCCCGCATCCAACAAAGCACCACCTGAACACAGCAATGAAGCCGGAAACTTCCACCCACAAACGCAGGAACCAGTTGTTGATCCTGATCGTGATACTGAGCAACGTGCTCGGCAACCTTGCCCTGAGCCACGGCATGCGCCACTCGGGCGCGGTTGTCTCCGCATCGCCGCTGGATTATTTGCGAGCCCTGGCCCGGCCCTGGACCGTGGCTGGGGTGGTGATCCTGATCGTCTGGATGGTGACGGATCTGGCTTTGCTGAGCCGCGCCGATCTCAGCTTTGTTTTGCCCGTGACCGCGGGCGGGTACGTGCTGATCGCGCTGGCCGGCCATTTCTGGCTGGGCGAGCGGATATCCGTGCTGCGCTGGGCAGGTATCGCGGCCATAACGGTGGGAGTTGTGCTGGCGGAAGAAACCCCTTCCCGGACCACTGAAGCTCCACCGGAGCAGATTCTGTGATCCCTATGAAGTGGGTGCTTGTGGCCATCATCGCAGTGTGCAATACAGTCGGCGATGTTTTGAACACCGCCGGAATGAAACGTCAGGGTGAAGTCGAGGAGTTCAACCCGCGCTCATTACGGCACATGATTTCCGGGATTTCCCGAAACCCGTTTGTTCTTGGCGGGGTGGCGGCGCTGGCTGTCTCGTTTTTCGCCCTGCTCTCGCTGCTCTCGATTGCCAACGTAAGTTTCGCAGTGCCGGCCACCGCCATCAGCTATGTGCTTGAGACGTTCCTGGCCAAGCACGTGCTCAAGGAAGATGTGGGACGCAGGCGCTGGGCGGCGGCAACTCTGGTTGCCCTGGGCGTGGCGTTGCTGCAGTGGTGAAATTCAGCACGGGTGGAACTCACGCTGGTCTCACCCTCTTTACTGTGCACTCCAAGCAGCACCAACCCGGCAACAACCAGGGTGGTGGCGATCGTCTTACCCAACAGAACCGGAGCGCTGAAGTCCTCAGACAACCACCCGGGCCGCATCACGGTGATGCCGTACGCTCCCAGAAATATGATCACGTAGCGCACCCCGGTGATGGCATCCACCAGCGCGGGACTGGCAAGGCTGATGGCATAGAAGATAAGAAACGATCCCACCCCGGAGATGAACCGGTTTACGAAATACCAGAACCGGCTGCGCGGCTCCGCCTTCTCGGAGGCCTGAAATATCTGCCGTCGCCATGAAGGGCGAAGGAGCAATGCCAGGGACCCGATAAACGTCCCCATCGTAAACACCACGTATCCGCTGACAAAATTCGTCTCATTAAACGCCAGCTTCTGGAGAACGCTGACCAGTCCGAACGTGCCGGAGGCCAGCAGCACATTCGGCAGCACCTTGCGCAGATTGACCTCTTCCGAGAAGAACATGACGAAGCCACCGGCCACCATCAGCAGAAAACCCAGCAGCGAGCCTTTTCCGCCCAGCGGATGGCGCAGCAAGCCCAGGGCGATCAGGGCCGTAGCCACTGGGCTGAATCCTCCCATGATGGCAAGGGTCTGTGACGCTTCGCCATTCTTGAGGGCCGCATAATAGAAATAGATTGCCGCCTGGTGCAGAAGGCCGGCGCCGAACGCCAGGGCCAGCGTTTGCCGCTGCGGCATATGGAACCCGAATGGAACCAGCGCCAGGCCAAATATGCTGATAAAGCCCAGCCAGAACACATAGGAAGGCAGGTTGGTGGTTTCCGGGCGGCGAAGCAGCACCTTGTCCCAGACAAGCGAGCCGCCGATGAGGCCATGAGCAAGAACGGCTATGAAGATGCCGTTCTGGATAAACTCCAGTCCCATAGCTCTCCATCCATCTGCAATGGGATGAAACAAGCATCAACCACAGATGTCCGGAATCAGGCTGTCGCGCAGCGAAACCCGGCCACCCGGGGCCAGACTGAACGGCCGGAAGCCGCCGCAGGGGCTCGCGCGCCAAGCGGCGGGCTTCAGGAGCTTCGTATGCCATCCATCGCACACGCAAATTTCGGCAGCGTGGAGCGTAGCGGCACAATTTACGTGAAGGCGGTTACCTCAAACCAGCCATCGGTTCCGCCTCCGCCCGCTGCAGGTCCAGACTCACCCGCTCGCCATTGATCAGAATGACGCTCCGGTTAATCAGTTCCTGCCCGGTGCAGTCGTATTTTGCATAGCATTCAAGCGCGGCGAACGGGACCACGAACTCCACAGACTGCCCACCGGCCTGAGACGGCTGGTGGACGGTGGCGCTGAAGTCAACGCCTTCGAACTGCGGGTCGTCCTGAAAATACTTGGCCACGGGCCGCAGCAGGTGCGAGATATGCGAATCGAAGGCGAGGGCGGCCACTCGATATTGCGAAGCCCCAGCCATTGGCTCAAGGTCAGTGTTCACGTTGAGCTGGAGATACGCTCCGTTGTGAAAGGCAATGAATGCCGGCGGCGCGTAATCCACAAAATGGGCCTGAGGCTTCAAGTCAGCGGCCAGGCGCTGCAGTGTCGCGTCATACCGGGTCTGCAGTTTCTCCATCCTGAGCGGTGAAAGGTCTTTGGGCGCGCTTTCCCGGGCGCGGATCTGGTTCAGGAGTTCGGATTGCGGAATCAGGCTGGGACTCACCAGCGTGCCCGGTTCCGGCATTTCCGTCTTTGGCGACGCGGCGGATGCAGCCTTGGGATCATGCCGGGCAAGGTAGTGGTCTTTGACGTCCTCGGGCGCGTCGTCGCCGGTCAGCCAGAGGGTGAACGGCTCGCCATTGACATAGATTTCACTTTCCAGCAGCGCGGCCTGCTGCGTTTCAGTGTCCGTGGCGTGGCTGAGCCGCTCCGCGACCATCCGCGGGAAGAACATCATCACATTCTCCGGGCCTTCCGTATCCACGTTCAGCACCTTTCTGCGGACATGGTGGGAAATCTCGAAGGCGTAAGCCTGAAAAGGCACGCTGCGGTCCATGCGGGCGACGGCGACCTTGAGAAGCGGGAGCACCACATCCTGATAGGTCTTCCGCGCGCGCTGGTTCGCATTCAGCATTTGCGTGGAATATGAAATGTAGTAATTGCCTGTGATCTCGAGCACCGTCTGGCCGTTGAACTGGTCGAAGTGGATGGAGCCTTGCGGCAGCTGCTTCTGTTGCGCCTCATCCACGTCCAGCGCCTGGCTGAAGTAAAAAGGATAGGGGAAGCGGAGAGCAGAGGCGTCGGATGCCAGCTGCTGCAACTGCCTGGAATACTGTTTCTGCGCCAGCCGTGAAGCCGGATCGGAGACCTTGCCCAGGGCCAGTACCTGCGCGCTTGCGGAAAGTCCCATGAGAGCAATAACGGCAAACAGCATGCGGCAAAATCTATTTTCCATATTTCACTCCTGACGGTTGATAGGGTGGATCAGCGACAGCGCGTATGTAGGAAACAACGGCGCGAATGTCCGCGGTCTTCAGTGTCGCGCCGTAAGCAGGCATCTGCGGCGACTTGCCCAGCGCCGGGCCGCCGCGCGCAATCATGTTGGTGAGGTCCGCGTCCGCGATCCGGTTTAATGTGGCTCCATCGGTGAACTGGTGCGGCGCGGGGGTGAGGTTGTCAAAGTTGGAGACCCGCTCGGGCGTGGATTCGGAGTTATGACAGCGAATGCAGTACTTGTCATTCACGGCTTTGCCCAGGGTCTGCTCGTAGCCCAGCGCTATCTCGCGCAGGGCCAGGCTCACCCCGCCCCCGCCTGATTTCGGGGTTTCGGCGACGACCTGATAATCGCCGGGGCTGAATCCCAATCGCACGCTGGTCGTGACCTGGCCGCTGGAATCGGAAAGCGCCTGCGCCGGATCGAATTGCAGGCCTTCGCCGTGAAAAGTAACCAGGGCGCCTGTCACCGGGTTGCCGTCGGCGCCGTTTACCTGCACTACTACGGGGTCGGACAAAGTTGAGCCGGTCCCGGCCACTTGCTTGCCGCCGCCAGCCTCGGTGATCTGCACGCCGTACGCCGTGGCATGAAGCTGGGCAGGACGGGAGCGTCCGCATCCGGAAACCAGCAGCGCCAGCAATGCAGGCATGGCAAGTTGAAGGAGTTTCATTTCCCGCCTCCCTGCTTCGTTTTCAATGTCATGAGAAACGCCGTCAAGTCGCGAGCCTCCTCATCTTTCAGGCTGAAGTTGGGCATCAATGTACCGGGGCGGAGAGCGTTGGGGTCCTTGAGCCACTTGTAGGTCCACGCCGGCGTGAGCCGGTTGCCGACCCCCGCAAGCGCCGGTCCAACATAGCCCTTGTCGAGCTTGTAATCGGCAATGTGGCAGGAGTTGCAGCCGTATTTTGAATAGAACAATTGTTTGCCGCGGGCGGCGGCGGCCGCATTGAGCGCATGCACATCCAGAGTGTGTGAATCCAGCCCGGGCGATTGATAGGCGGAAAGGATGTAATCCGAAATGGTCTTGATCTCACCCGGAGTGAGGTTGAATTTCGGCATGCGGCGAATCAGGGCGGGACGAAGAGTGTTGGGGTTTTTCAGAAAGTCTTCGAGCCACGCGCGCTGGACGGCGCTGCCTTCCCAGGAAAGGTCGGGCGCCATGTCACCGCCGTTGCCGTTGATGGTATGGCAGCTCAGGCAGCGCAGGTCTTCCATCAGCCGGCCGGCATCACCGCCGGGATGGTAGTTGGATGCGCGCTGGGCCGGCTGTATCAGGTCTTTCGGCATTTCAGCGGCGCGGTCGGTCTGCGCCAGCAACGCGGTGGCAAGCGCATCCACCTGCTGATCGGTCAGCTTGAATTTCGGCATCTTGAGGCCCGGACCGAAGGAGCGGGGATCGCGGATCTTGCCGACAATGTAGTGCGGCAGGTCGTGTTTCATCCCAGGGGCAAAGACCACCAGCGCCAAGGGACGGCTGCCGACGCGGGTAAGGTCGGGAGCAAAGCTTTGCGGCGGGCTGACTCCGTTGATCTGGTGGCAGGCGGCGCAGCCGCTTTCCGTGACCAGCTTCTTGCCGCGAGCGACGCTGTCAGCGTCGGACGCGGACAGGCGAACGTTGGCGAGGAAGTCGTCGTCCTTTTTGGCCAGCAGATAACTGGAAAGTAAAGAGACCTGCTTCTCATCCAGGCGGTAGTGCGGCATGCGCGTGCCGGGCTCATACTCATCAGGATTGCTGAGCCAGGCGCGGAGCCACCCGGGATTTACTTTGCTGCCGACCCTGGTCAGCTCGGGTCCAAAAGTTCCGCCCACCATATTGCCGGCTTCATTCTGCACGGCATGGCAGGAAGAACAGAAGGAGGCGCCATAGAGAGTCGCGGCTTGCGTCGGATCAGCTGCCGTCGCGCTTGCCGCGCCCGTCTCGTGGGGCGAAGCAGGAGACGCTGTGCTCTGCGCAATCAGGAAGGCGGAAATGTCGGCAGCATCCTGGTCGCTGAGCTGGAAGTTCGGCATGGTGGCCGTGGCGGCATAAGCCTGCGGGTCCTTGAGCCACGCATAAATCCATTGCCTGCTGGTTTTTTCGGCGATGTGGGTGAGCGGCGGCGGATCGTCGGACGGTTTCAGCACATTTCCATCCGGCTGCGTTACGGTGTGGCAGTGCACGCAACCCATGGACGAGAGCAAACTGCGGCCCTGGTTGAGACGGGGCTCGCCCTGCAATTCACCGAGATGACACTGGCCGCAGCCGGAGCCGAGATACCGCGCAGGCAGCAGAGGCTGCTCCCAGGCCTCCGTGGTGTAGTGGGCCTCCTGCACGGAGGTGGCCGGGCCCTGTCCGCGATGGCAGATCACGCATCCGAACTCGTCCAGCTTGTGCGGGACCACGGGATGCTTTCTGAACGGCTGCGCGGAAGTCCCCAGGAGCGCGCCATTCAGGTTTACGTGGCAGCTTTCACAACGGTCCACCACGCCGAGTTTGGGCACCCAGATCTGGCTGATGCCGCCATGGAAACCGCGCACCAGAGTTCCACTCTGCCGCCGCGCCGCGATCTTCAGGTAGGCTTTCTGAAAATGACGCCAGTCGCTGAAATAATCCTTGGCCGGGGCGACGGCCAGCGAGAAAAGCAAAGCCACGCTGACCACGCCAAACACAGCAAGCTCACGCAACGTCGGACGGCTGCGCACAAGACGGGGTTTATCGCCAGTGTTCACCAGCTCCTCCAGGGCCAGACCCAGGACCATCCCGGTCCGCGGAAAAATGTGCCTACTGCGGTAAGAACAACCAGCTCCACCAGAAACCAGGACATGATCCAGAAGGAAAGCGGCTTCGCCGACAGCCAGCGCTGGAAACCGCCGGGCGACGATTGGGACGAATCGCGGGACGACAGCAGCATCAGTCCGCCCACGATCAGCGTGGGGACCAGCGCCACGATCACGTCGAAGACCAGAAGAAAGACGCAGAATGCGGCAAGAACAACCACCAGAAACGCGAGCCGCCGTTTCCTGTTCCTCGCCCAGAGGCTTTCGCCCTCAATGTTGATATTGAAGTAAGGGATCACGATAAGAGCGGCCACCACGACCCCGGGGATCAGGACGCCGGCGACCACTGGCGGAAAGTAATGGAGCAATTCCTGCAATCCCAGAAAGTACCAGGGCGCCTTGGCGGGGTTGGGCGTGTGCAGGGGATCGGCAATGCCCTCCAGCGGCGCGTTGGCCAGCAGGGACACCCAGACCAGCAGCAGAAATGCGGCTTCCATCGCGATGATGAAGCGCGCGAGGGCTGCGGGATAGGTCATCACGCGGGAGTCGTCCTGGGCGCGGACCTGGGGCGAGGTGCGGCGGAGAATGAAGGCGATCCGCCGGGGGTTCCTGCGCTGGTCCGATTGCACTTCAGCCTGCATTTTTGGGCCGTCGCTCATGATTTGTCCTTTTCCGGAACATAAAGTCCGCCATCCTTGCGAATGCGCCAGAAATGAACGGCGACCAGCAACAGCGCCGCCAGCGGCAGGATCACGCAGTGCAGCACGTAAAACCGCAGCAGCGCATTGGCGTTCACTTCATTGCCGCCCAGCATGAGGAAGCGCATCTTTTGCCCGATCAGCGGGACGGCCCTGGCGATATTGGATCCCACGGTCACCGCCCAGAACGCCAGCTGGTCCCAGGGAAGCAGATAGCCGGTATAGCTGAGCAGCAGGGTTATCAGCAGAAGAAATACGCCGATGACCCAGTTGAACTGCCGCGGCGGGCGATAAGCGCCGCGATAGAACACCTTGAACATGTGCGCAAACACCAGGAACACCATGGCGTGGGCCGACCAGCGGTGCAGGTTGCGCAGGAAGACCCCGGAAGACACCACGAACTGGAGGTCTTTCATATCGGCGTAGGCCTGGGGAACCGAGGGGTGGTAATAGAACATCAGCAGAATGCCGGTGGCCACCAGGATCACGAAGGTGCACAGGGTCAGGGCCCCGAGGTACCACGTGGGGCTGAAGTCCAGGGCGCGCGAGCGGACCTTTACGGAGAAAAGATGAAGGAAGACGTTTTGCTGCACCGCCTGCGAGCGATGCAGATTGCTGGAGCCGCTGCCGCTGCGGAAAATGGTGCGCCAGACTTCACTGTTGCGAATGCGGTCGAATTCTGCACGGATCGTGGCCATGGTTATACCTTCACGAACTCCTCTGTTTTTAGCGGAGTGGAGCGGTCCACCATCAAGTAACCGTCATCACTGAGCCAGACTTTGTACCAGGGAAGGGGCTTGGGCGCCGGTCCCGCCACTTTCACCCCGTCCCGGTTGAACCGGCTGCCGTGGCAGGGACACGCGATCAGGTCAAGATCGGGCTTCCAGGCGGTCATGCAGCCGAGATGGGTGCAGATGGCGCCCAGAGCGTAAAAGCCTTTCGGGCCGTTAATGAGATAAATGCCGTTCTTGGGATCCAGCGTCACCGTGTCCGGCGGGAACTGGTCCGGTTTCCCCGCCCTGATGATGGGCGAAGGCTCAAACAAGACATTCGGGGAGAAGTACTCGTAGACGAACAGACCGCTACCCACTCCGGCAATCACCAGAGAGCCCATCCCCACCTTGGCGAAAAATTCTCTCCGGCTGCACTCCTTGCAGGCGCCTTGCGGCGCCGCCAGCGTGGCTTCCTGCTGTTTGCTGTCACTCATTTGGGGTTCCTCAAATCGAAAGACTGGATGGGAATCAACCCGGTGCTTTCGGCGGACTTGAAATGAAATGCTTCCATAGTGATCTCATTGACCGGACAACGCAGAGCGCAAAGGCCGCAGCGGATGCAGCGGGTTTCGTCCTTTACCATGACAGCGCCGGCAACGGTCCCGGCGGCCAGTTCCTGCGGGCCCGCGCCGCGCAATTCGACGTCGTAATCAGACTGGTTCTGCTCGAGATGGGCCAGCACCGGCTCGGGAAATTCAACATCCTGCAAAGGGACCAGTTCCAGGCACTGCTCAGGGCAAACGTCCACGCATCCGCCGCACAGGATGCACTCGGTGCCGTCCACCTCAGTGCCCTCAAAAACCGTATTGATCCAGCAGCGGAGGCAGCGCTGAGCCTCCTCCATCGCGGTCTGTTCGTTAAAGCCGATCTCCACTTCGGTAAAGCCGGCGCGCCGTTCCAGGGGCAGCATGGGGACGGAATGACGCGCGATATCAATGTAGTTGGCGATCATCTGGTGGCGATCGAGCACTTCAACCTCGATCTCGGGGTCCGCGTGCTTCCGGCCGCGCAGGAATTCATCAATGCCCACGGCGGCACGCTTGCCGTCCGCCACGCTGTCAATGATCAGCCGCGGGCCAAAGACGCAGTCCCCGCCGGCAAAAATGCCGGGCACCGACGTCATCAGATTGGTGCGGTCCACCTGAATCAGGCCGCGCGGCGTAATGGCGATCCCGGTGGAAGAACCGAGGAAGTCGAGATTGGGGGCCTGCCCGATGGCGAGGATCACCGTGTCGCACGCAACCAGCGATTCACTGCCGGGCGCGAACTGCGGGCTGAACCTTCCACTTTCGTCGAAGACCCGGCTGGTGCGAAGGGTCTCCAGACCGGTGACCCGTCCGTTTTCCCCGATCACGCGGTTGGGACCGAAGCCGGCATGAATGATGATGCCTTCCGTCTCGGCTTCCTCCACTTCCTCCAGGGCAGCCGGCATTTCGTCGCGGCGCTCGATACAGACGATGTGCACCTCGCTGGCGCCCATGCGCAAAGCGGAGAGCGAGATATCCACCATCTCATGGGAAGCCACAGCTGTGAGGTTTTTGGCCCATTCTTCGGTCTGCATCTCATGCCGGCGCACAACCTCGCGCGCGGCGGAGCGGGCCACGTCCATGGCGACGTTGCCGCCGCCGATGACCACGACCTTCTTGCCGATGGTGAACTGATAGCCCAGGTTGACGTTAAGCAGAAAATCTATGCCCTTGTGCACGCCATCCAGGTTGACGCCGGGGATGGAAAGATCGCGGCTGCGATGCGCCCCCACGGCGATGAGCACAGCGTCGAAACCCTGCGACCGCAGGTCTTCAATGGAAAAATCTTTTCCGGCGCGCTGGTTGAGTTTCAGCGTAACGTCGCCGGTTTCCAGGATCTCGCGCACCTGGGCTTCAACCACGTCGCGCGGCAGCCGATATTCAGGGATGCCGAGGTACAGCATTCCGCCCGGCACCGCTGCGGCTTCAAAGATGGTGACCGAGTATCCCATCAGCGCCAAGTCATGCGCGGCGGAAAGACCAACCGGCCCGGCGCCGACGACGGCGACTTTGAAAGGCAGCCTGGGCTGCTTTTCCGCCTGGATCCGCTTGAAGTTTCTCGATTCCGGACCATAGCGCTCCGTCAAAAAGCGCTTGAGAGCGCGAATCTGTATCGGATTGTCAATTTCACCGCGCCGGCAGGCGGTCTCACAGGGATGGGCGCAAACGCGCCCGCAGATGCTGGCCAGGGGATTGGGATCGCGGGCAAAGCGGTAGGCCTCTTCAAACCGGCCTTCGGCAATCAGGGCCACGTAGCGTCCTGCATTGGTGTGCGCGGGGCAAGCCATCATGCAGGGGAAATTGGTGTTGAGCCAATCCCGGTCCACCGTTTTGTTGAGAAAGCGCTTTTCCATGATGACTCGCTCGCGGTTGTCCTATTTACGGGCAACGCCGGACGGCGAAAGCCATCCGGCGCCGGATGATTATTGCAGCGTGAAGTCCGCCGTTGTGCTGCCGCTTACGGTGATCTTCTTCGACTGGGCCTTCTTGCCTTCGTGCCAGGCGGTAATCGTGTACTGGCCGTCAGGAACATTGGCGATGGTGTACTCACCGTCCGCGGCGGCTTCGGCGAAATACGGCGAGGGAGAAACCACGATATAGCCGGACATCTCCGGGTGAACATTGCAGAGGAGCGGCACAACGCCGGGGGTGTCAAACTTAAAGGGTTTTTTCTGTCCTGTGGGCCAGGTCCCCAGATTGTGGCTTTTCTTCTTGTCGCCCGAGATGGACGGCCAGAATACGTTGTGAGCAACATTGTCACTGTTCAGGAAGTCCACGGTTGTGCCCTTCTGGACCACGAGGACGTGCGGCTGAAAAAGCAGCCCCTTCTGGTCCATGAGGGCGTGTTTTTCCGGCGCCGGCGGAACGGTTCCGCTGGCGGGATCCAGATAGACGACAGAGTTCTTTCCTGGCGTGACTTTGCCTTTGACGGTTCCGGCCAGGCACGCCTGTGCGGCTATGATTGCGATGGCTACGATCGGTAGCGCGTATTTGATCTTCATATTTCCCCTTTTTGAAAAAGTGTTAGAACACCCATTCCAGCGCCGCCACCGCGGTGTTGGTCCGGAACGGGGCTATAGCAACGGGCAGCCCGGTAATCGGATTGGTGATTACGGTGACCGTCTGCTGCGGCCGGAACTGATACTCAAAGGACGCCTTGATATTGGCGTGGACCAGGAACTGCACGCCGGGAGTAAAGCGATTGCGCGTGGAACGGAACGGCAGCGCAAAGGGCGTGTCCGCATTGAGGGCCAGCCCATTGATCCGGTCCTCACCGGAGTTCACAGCATCCCATCGCATGATGGCCATGAGCCACGGGTAAACAAGGTAGTCAGCCTGAACAAAGCCTCCGGTAAAGGTGGCAGGCACCCCATGAATAAATCCCGCCGGTAAGGGCGAGGTGTCGCTGACCGGCAGCGGGACCGGGGTGCCAGTAACGTCCACGGGGAGCTGGTTATTATCATGGCCGTACATGAACAGGCCGTAGATGTTGAACAACCGGTAGTTGAAGCTGAAGTCCGCTCCGGTGCGATAGAAGGGCTCGCGCGCCGTCAGGAGCACGGGATTGTCCGCCAGATCCACGCCGCTGAAGCGCTGCACTGACCGTCCGTAGAAGTAATAAGTGCCGATGTTCAGGTAGGTGTGATCGCGAGGGCCGGTGGCCCCTGCGGCCTGGATAGCATTGCGGCTCTTTGGGTCCCTCTCCAGATTGAAGCGGTAGGAGAGCCGGGTGTAAATGTCCTTGAAGTTTGAATCCGAGGCAAAGCCGGCCGGAGAAGGAACAAACGAACTGCCATTGTCAGGCTGGTTGATGCCGCTGGTGTTCTGGTCAACAAAAGCGATCGAGTAATGGTATCCGCCGTACTGGTGGCCGCCACTCAGCTCGACGCCGTTCATCGCGTCAGCCATGGTGAACTGATTGTTGACGTTCTTTTGCGCGAATGCGGGGTTCTGCGCTCCAAGATTGGCCTGATCGTAAATATCGTAGCCGCTGATATTGATGTTGCGGGCCTGACTGAAAGGCAGGTCCAGTTCAAATCGCCCGACTCTCAGGCTCAGCGCGTCCTTGGGAAGTTTGATGAGGCGCCCAATGTTGACGAATTTCAGATAGCCGTCACCCAATCCGCCGGCGGTATTGTCGCCTCCCACGTTGAGGTCCTGGTCCACCCAGAAAGCGATATCAGAACCAAAATTCCCTGCCGTGAAGAGACTGAACAAGCCGCTGCTGAAATCGGTCTTGGGAATGAATGGAGCCGGGGTCCCCGGCGGCACCAGCGCGTCAAAATTGCCGCGGTTGCCGCTGGTCTTCTGAAAGTACGTATTCATGCGCAACCCGATCGGCGGGATTCCTGGAATCGTTCCGGGCCAGATGGAGTGCGGAAAGAGCTCTTTTTGCGCCGGAGCACCCAGAAGGGTGGGCGGGATCTTGATCAGACCCGAGTCGTCAGTGGGAAACTTGAATCCTGCGTCCTTAAAGGCTTTCCCGAAATCGTTGAGTTTGGGGAAGTCTGAATGGCAGGTGCTGCAGGAGGTTTGATACATCCGAGCAAACGCCGGAATGGCGTGGCTCGACACGGGCGAAAACAGAAACAGCAGAACACCTATGCCCCAGATACTGCACTGAATTCTGACGGAATTCTTATTCATAAAGCCTTGAAAGCCCCTTCCTTCCTTAAAGTTTCTAAGGCCTTGTTTGCCTTGCCGTTGACACCAGCCGGCTTTTCCGGACTATCACAAGGTTTCTGTGACACCACATCTCGGTCGTGATCTTAGAATCCAAAGAGGGATGGCGCTGTGATAGAGATCACACAGTACGTCGGGAGGCGAGATGTCAGGCGTTGGCATCCAACAGGCTTTTATGCCATTTAGACATGATTTCCGTGGAGCGGCGAAACGGTTGGACCCGGGCGGAAGAGAGATGGACAGCACGGTCACTGAAGGCCTGCGGCATTGAAAAAACGCCGGGCGGCGGGCCGGACGAGTGTCACTTTGGAAAAGTGACACATTGGGAAGGCCAAAGCCCGCGGGCAACCAGCAAACGGCTACAGGCGACTAAGCAAATTGAGGGTTCCTGACATTACGATTCTGCGAAACCATGCTGCACCGCACTGTCC
>DATIWA010000575.1:0-7789 GCA_035465515.1 Candidatus Limnocylindrales bacterium
CCGGGCTGATTCTGCGCGGCAACTTCACCAGCGCTCCACCACCCAATCAGTTCCAACCCGCGGGCGCTTCCAGCGCCTTGGCCGGCCCTGCGGCGCTCGAGTGGTGCGAACGCCGCCTGCTGGCGCGCATTCACCGCCTGACCCTGGGTTCCCTGCGCAAGCAGATCGAACCGGTGACCGCGGCCACGTTCATGCGCTGGCTGTTTCGCTGGCAGCACGTTGCGCCCGGAGCGCAATTGCGCGACGAGCGCGGCGCTTTGCAGGTGCTGCGACAGTTACAAGGCTTTGAAATTCCGGCCAGCGCATGGGAACGGCAGATACTCTCCCGCCGCGTGGGCAACTATGAGCCCAGGCTGCTGGACCAGCTTTGCCTCACCGGGGCCGTCGGCTGGGGGCGCTTATCGCCTCATCCAGCCATGCTGGAAGAGTCCTCGGGCAGCCAGCGCCGCGTGGTGCCAACCAGCGTTGCTCCCATCACCTTCTACATTCGTGACGATGCGGAATGGATGGCGCTGCCCAGCGTGCACTCTGCGCATGCCGAGGCCGAACGCGAGCTCAAAGGACTGAGTCCGGGCGCGCGCGAAGTTGCCGGCTTCCTGCAGGCGCGCGGTGCGTCATTTTTCGCCGACATCGTGCGCGGCACCGGCAAACTGAAATCGGAAGTTGAGACCGGGCTGTGGGAACTGGTGGCCGCCGGGCTGGTTACTGCGGACGGCTTCGACAACCTGCGCGCTTTGATCGATCCCAAACGCCGTTCCGGACAGGGATCGGGCAAGACCAGCCGTCCCCGGCACAGCGCCGGGCGATGGTCGCTGCTCTATCCACTCGAAGCAGGCGACGCCGGCAAGGCGCTGGAGTCGGTCTGCCTGATGCTGCTGGAGCGATACGGAGTCGTCTTCCGCGAACTGCTGGTCCGGGAGAGCATCCTGCCGCGCTGGCGCGACCTGCTGATCACCTTCCGCCGCATGGAAGACCGCGGTGAAATCCGCGGCGGGCGATTCATCAGCGGCTTCATCGGCGAGCAGTTTGCCCTGCCCGTAGCTGTTGAATCGCTGCGGGCGATGAAAAATCTTCCACCCGGCGGCGAGACCATCACAATATCCGCCGCCGACCCGTTGAACCTCGCCGGCATTGTGGTTCCGGGCGAGCGCGTGCCCGCGATTTCCGGCAAGCATGTCAGCTTTCGCGATGGCGCGCTGGTGGAGACGCCAGAACTTCAGACCCTCAGCATTGCAGGCCGGTCATGAGCTTTGGCAACGATCTGGTGGAAGGCGAAGATTACTACCTGGAAAACGGCAACTGGGTCTTCACCGCGCAGTTCCTGCGCAAGCGCGGCTACTGCTGCCGGTCAGGGTGCCGCCATTGTCCCTATGGCTTTGTGCGCGAGGAAGATGACGATGGCAAGTGAGCCTTGCCGCTCCGGCGCCTGGTGTTGGCGCCGCTATTCGTACCGCAGCGCAATCACCGGGTCCAGCCTTGCCGCCTTGACTGCCGGGTAGATCCCGAAAAACAGTCCAACGCTGCTGGCCACGCCCACAGCCAGCAGGACGGCCCACATCGGCACCGAAGACGGAAAATGCGCCAGTTGCATCAGGAAACTGACAAGCAATGAAAGCAGCACGCCGAGAACCCCTCCAATGCCTGTAAGCGTCATGGCCTCAGTCATGAACTGGAAGCTGATATCGCGGCGGCGCGCGCCAATGGCCTTGCGGACACCGATTTCCCGCGTCCTCTCCGTCACCGACATGAGCATGATGTTCATGACGCCCACGCCTCCCACCATCAGTCCCACGGAGACCACGCCGATCACGTAAAGAAGAATTTTGCCCATGATGTCGGCGAATTGATTGCCCAGTTCTTCCGCGCTGCTGATGCCGAAATTATCCGGCTTGTTGGGCGGCACGCGGCGGCGCAGGCGAAGCAGGCCGCGCACTTCGTCCTCGGCAATGTTCTTCATCCCCGGCTGGGCCATGGCAATCACCACGCCTTCGTCATCCATGGGATAGTGCTTTTTGTAAGTGCGGTACGGGATCAGCACCTCTACGTCGCCCGCCTGGTTGAGCGTGTTCTTCTTTTTTTCAAAGACGCCGATTACGGTGTAGAGATTTCCATCCACCAGCAGTTGTTTGCCTTCCGCCCTTTCGTCCGGGAAGAGCGCCTTCTCGGCATCAAATCCCAGGACCACCACGTCTTCGCGGTGCAGGTCTTCCAGGTCGGTAAAGAATCGGCCTTCTTTCATATGACCGTTCACCACGTCAGAGTAACTGGCGGTGACGCCGCGAAAAATGATGGAGGTCAATTCATGGCTCTTGTTGCGCGCGGTGCGGATGGGTTGCGGCCCGTTTCCGACACGAGGAAGCGCCTCAAAGACGACATTCTTGACCGCGGGCAGGTCTTCCTTGATGGCCATGGCGTCTTCATAGGTGATCGGTTTGCGGGTGCGCTCCTCCTGGCTCAGCCGGCCGAAATGGATTCCAGGATCGAATTTAAAGACGAAAAGGTTGTCCACGCCGAATTCGTTCAGCGAATCCTGCACGTTCTTCTGCACGCCCAGCAGAATGGAAGCAACGATGATGGCCACGGCGGTCCCGATCACCACTCCCAGCACAGTGAGAAACGAGCGCACCTTGTGCGTGCGGACGGTCTCCAGCGCCATCTTCATGTCTTCCAGCAGCATGTGGCCTTGAATCATGTCAGGTCTCAAACCTCAGCGCTTCAATGGGATCAAGTTTGGCGGCCTTGTGCGCAGGATACACGCCGAAGAAAACCCCGACAGCCGTTGCAATAATCACGGCAATAAAAACCCAGCGGACCGGCAACTCCACCGGCACCGGCGTCAGATGGCTGATGGCGAAAGCCAGCACTCCCGCGACGATCACGCCCAGCACGCCGCCGATGGCCGCCATCACGGCAGATTCAACCAGGAACTGCAGCAGCACGTCGCGCCGGGTGGCGCCCAGCGACTTTCGCACGCCGATCTCGCGGGTGCGTTCGGTCACGCTGGCCAGCATGATATTCATAATCACGATCCCGCCGATCACCAGAAAAATGAAAACCACCCCGATGGACCCCCTGGCCAGCGATCCGGTAAGAGTGCTCCACAGTTCCAGCAGCGCGGAAGGCTCGAGGATGCCGAAGGTGTCGTCCTGTTTCGGGCTGAGATGGCGGCGCGCGCGCATCAGCATGCGAGCTTCGTCTTCAGCCGGCTGCATCAAGTCCGGGGACAGCGCTTTTACATTGATATTCATGCTGACATTGCTGCCGTACACCTTCCGCCAGGTCTCAATGGGGATGTAAACAAAATCGTCCTGCGACTGCCCGAACGTGGAGCCCTGCTCCTTGGCGACGCCTACTACTTCGTAAGCCTCGCCGTCAATGTAGATGACCTTCCCGAGCGGATCCAGCCCCTCAAAGAAGCGTTTGGCCACATTGGAGCCGATCATGGTCACGTTGGAGCGGTGCTCATTGTCGGAGTCAACAATGTAGCGGCCTATCGCCGGCTCCTCAACGTCAATTTCCCCGATGTTTGCCGTTACGCCGCGCACGTTGATGTCTTCGATGGTTTGCGTCTTGTACTTGACGGTGCCGTTCCTCCGCACCTCCAGGCCGACCTCTTGGGCAAGTGTCATGTTGTCGCGCACGTACTCGTAGTCGTCCCAGGTAACGTCTTTGTTGGTCCGCTGGAGTTTTACGAACTGTTCCTGGCTGGTGATGAGGGGGAAGCGCATGACCAGGAAAACATTCGACCCGAAATTGGCGACCTTGTCCGCGACGTAGCGGTTGGTGCCTTCCACCATGGAAACAACAATAATCAGAGTGGAAACCGAGAGGATCACCCCCAGCAAGGTCAGAAAGGAGCGCAGCTTGTGCGACCGCAGCGTTTCTATCGCGATCAGCGCGGGCTCCTTCAGCGACACTCGAGGACGGCTGTTTTCCGGCTGCGGGTTGTGCGGCGCTGACATTCCTTTTAGAGTTTATAATCTTTGCCTGATTGGATATACGCAATTCACGGCAATTTGTTTCACTTCAGACTAGCGAAAGCACCCCGCCGGGACAGGGTTTTTCGATCCTTCCCAAACCCTAAAGAACACTTGTCCGTCCTGGTTTGACGATTTCCGTCCCGTCAGCGAGAATATAGGTGACTTCACGCCAAAGTGGGCCTGTGGCGCAGTTGGGAGCGCGCTTCCATGGCATGGAAGAGGTCGTCGGTTCGATCCCGACCAGGTCCACCATCTTTTCAATCACTTACAAAAAGTTCCTTCTCACGCGTGCATTGTCTGCCCCGCAGATGCACCGTATCTTTTGTCCGGCCAGGCTCCCGCGCTTGCTATCTGGCTGCCGGAACGTACACTTTTTCCGCCGCCACCAGCTCCACGTGTGGGACTTCAGTTTCCAGCTTTATGCGCTCCAGTCCGGGGTTCTTATGAGACCGGGCAAGAAACGTAAGTTTGTACTGATGTTTAAGCCTTTCGGCAAAACGGTCCAGGTAGGGGCCAAAGCTCAGAGGCATGTGCAGGCCCTGCCAGTAGACGTCTCCTCCTGTCTCATCCGCCAGTTGCAGGAGATTGTCCTGTCCCCAGCGGAAGCCCCAGTAAGCATCTCCCGCCTGGGCAAATCGGCCGGCGTAAATCGAATAAATCTGGATCCCCATCCGCTGCGCCTGCGCAATCGCATTTTCTAAATAAGTGTTGGTCGGTCCGGGCTGCAGCGCGTCAAAGCCGGAGGAGATCATAAAGATGTGTCTCCGGCTGGTGGTTTCGGGCCAATCCTCCATAAGGTTCTTGAGCGCAATGTAAGGACTGGCCATGGTCCCTGAGCCTATCGGCAGACGCAGTCCATTAGCCACGGCAGCATGGTCGGTCGTCAGTTCCTGCACAACATGGACCGAGCCAAAACGTATGTAGCCGAGAGCAATCCTGGTCGTGGACGGCTGCTCTTGAATGAATTCCCGCAGGTCCTTGAACTGCAGGCCAAGGCTGGGATCGATTGCATCATCAATGAGCAGGAAAAGCTCCAGGCCAGCCTGCTCGCCCTGCAATGGGGCCCATTCCGTCACGCTCATCCGTTGATCGCCCTGGAACACCATTACGTCTTCGGGATAGATGGCGGGGACCTCCTGTCCGTGTTTCGGCTGGGCTGACACAAAAATACTGACGGGCACACCTTGCTGGGCCCATGCAGCGCCGGCCAGCAGCAGACAAACGGCGATGGCGTTGAAGATTCGCTTTTTCATTGGAAACCTCCATTCCCGGCGGTACCGTCTCTTCCAGGCCTTCAGCCGGCAAACCGTGTGTTTGCTTGCGTCAGGCGGGTCAATTCTGTCCAGCGCAAGGATTGGAAGCCGGACTCAGCACATGATATGCGCGGGTCAAAAGCCTTCTATTACCCTTCTAGTTCCAACCGGCGCACCATGCGGTGACCCGTGTCACATCTGCAAGCGGTACGGCGCCGTCCCTTGCCGCTTTACGTTTTTCAGTTTCCATCGGTATGTTAGAGAGAGATGCCGCAAACACTTGCCGATTATGCGCAGCTGCACCTCTCGCTGGGAGATGAGACCGCCTTCGTGTACCGGCATGGGTTTCGCACGCATCGCTGGAGCTATCGCCTTTGCGGAGAACTGGCCTGCCGTTTTGCCCGGGAGCTCGAAATGCGCGGCATCGGCAAAGGCCACCGCGTTCTGCTCTGGGGTGAAAACTCGGCGGAATGGGTGGCGGCCTTCTTCGGCTGCATGCTGCGCGGCGCCGTGGCCGTGCCCATGGACAAGATTGCTTCCCCTGAGTTCGCCCAGCGCGTGGCGTCTGACGTGGATGCGCGGCTGATTGTGTGCTCCACCGGCCTGCTGCCTCACGCGGGAAACCGGCCCGCCCTGGAACTTGAGACCCTAAGCGAGGCTCTGGCGCGCCACTCGGCTGCTCCTTATGCGCCTGCGGCAATCACGCGCGAAGATAACGCGCAGATCATCTTCACCTCGGGCACCACCGCCGATCCGCGCGGGGTTGTGCTCACCCACGGCAACATCCTGGCGAGCGTGGATCCCATCGAGCGCGAAATCCCCAAATACCGGAAGTACGAGCGCATCTTCCACCCCATACGGTTCCTGGAGATGCTGCCCTTGAGCCATGTTTTCGGCCAGACCATGGGCATGTTCATTCCGCCGATCATCGCCGGCACGGTGTTCTTCCAGGAAAGCTTCAAGCCCGGTGATCTGGTTGAGACCATTCAGCGGGAACGAATTTCCGTGCTGGTGGCGGTGCCGCGGGTGGCGGAGTCGCTCAAGGGAAAAATTGAAAGCGACCTGGGGCCGTCCATCCGCGCGTCATGGGAAATTGCCGAGCACGAAAAGTTCCTGAAGCGCTGGTGGCGCTTCCGCAAAGTCCACAGCTACCTGGGCTGGAAGTTCTGGGCCATCATCTCCGGAGGCGCGGCGCTGGACCAGGCGACAGAAGAGTTCTGGCGGCGGCTGGGCTATGGCGTGATCCAGGGCTATGGATTGACGGAAACCAGTTCGCTGGTGAGCCTGAACCATCCCTTCAAGATCGGGCGCAGGTCCATTGGAAAGGTGCTGCCCGGACGGGAGATGAAACTTGATCCGGAGACCGGCGAGATCCTGGTGCGCGGCGCCAACGTGGCCCGGCAGTACTGGCAGGGCAAGGAGTTGAAGCCGGTCACGGGAGAAGAGGGCTGGTTCCGCACCGGGGACCTGGGCGCGATGGATGCGGAAGGCAATCTCTATTTCAAAGGCCGCAGCAAGAACGTGATCGTCACGCCGGCAGGTTTGAAAATCTATCCGGAAGACCTGGAGCAGGCGCTGCGCCGGCAGCCGGAGGTGCGCGACTGCGTGGTATTCGGCATGACACGCGGCGGGAATGCCGAACCGTGCGCGGTGCTCCTGCTGCGCGACGGAGCTTCCGCGGCAAATGAGGCGGTCAGCAAAGCCAACCAGTCGCTGGCGGACTTCCAGAAGATTCGCTGCTGGTTCAGCTGGCCGGAGGACGACTTTCCGCGCACACCCACGCAGAAACCCAAAATGGACGCGATCCGCCGCATGGCGGAGGCCCAACTGGGAGGCGCAGCTTCGGAAGCGGCGGCCATGGCCCCGGCTGCGGTGGCGGCTTCCGGAGGACTCCAGGACCTGATTGCCGGAATTGCCGGCCGCAGGGTGGAGCTTCGTCCTGGCGCGCACCTGGAGGATGACCTGAACCTGAGCTCCCTCGACCGTGTGGAACTCATGTCAGCGATTGAGAGCCGCTACCAGGTGGACCTCAGCGACAGAGACTTCTCCGAGGTGAGCACGGTCAGCGAACTGGAAAACCTGCTGAAAAAGTCGGCTCCGGCGGCCGAAGAAAAGAAGGTTGACTATCCGTACGCGCGATGGGCGCAACGCTGGCCAATTACGTGGCTTCGCGTGCTGGCCTATGAGCTGGTTACGCGGCCGTACATCATGGTGATGGGACGCCCGCGGATTCTGGGCCGGGAAAAGCTGAAGGACTTCCAGGGGACGGCGCTGATTGTGAGCAACCACATCACGCAGATCGATATCGGCTACATCATGGCGGCGCTTCCCTTCCGCATGCGGCGCCGCGTGGCGGTGGCCATGCAGGGCGAGATGCTGCGCAGCATGCGCCATCCACCGCAAGAGTGGTTTTTCCTGCGCCGCTGGAGGGAGCAGCTTGATTACTTCCTCATCGCCGCGTTCTTTAACGTGTTTTCGCTTCCCCAGAAGGCCAAATACCGGGAGAGCTTCAAATTTGCCGGTGAGCTGGCGGACAATGGCTACAATGTGGTGATT
>DATIWA010000576.1:0-5449 GCA_035465515.1 Candidatus Limnocylindrales bacterium
GAAAAACGTCCTCAAGAGCGCCGTGGACGCGAGGAAGGTACTGCCTCTCGCCTTCATGCTGATGCTCGGGTTCCTGGTCGCCATGGCCTGGGACGGTTTTTCCAGCACACGAGAGCTCCTCAATTCCCAGGCCTACGTCGAGCACACCCACCAGATCCTGCACCAGATGGAAAGCATAGAAGATGGACTGCAAGACGCGCGCGAAGCCTGGCTCCACTACGTGCTTACCCCGGAGCAGCAGGACAAGGACACATTTGAGCATGCCGTCGCGCTGACCTGGGGAGAACTGCAGAAGGCGAACAGCCTTACCCAGGACGATCCCAGGATGCACGCCAAAATCCAGGACCTCTACAAGTGGATCGGCGACGAGATACAGCAGCTGCGCTCCAACATGGGGACCAACCACACGCTCCTGATCTATCACAGCAAAAGCGCCGATTTCCGGCGCGACCGCGTGCGCGACGCCATTGAGAAGTTCAAGCAGGACGAAGAAAAGGTCTTGCGCGAACACCATGATGCCGCGGAAGCGCGGGCCAGGCAGATTGAGCGCAGCGTCGCCATCCGCATAGGTGTTTTCAGCACGCTGATGGGTGGATTGTTCCTGCTGGTGCTGCGCGACTCCAAGAAGCTGCGCATCGCGGAACAGTCCGCTTTGCTGGCGCAAACCAGGCTTGAAAGCTCGTTGCTGCAACTGCGGAGTGAAACGGAGAACAGCCGCCTCCTCAATGAATTGCAGGAGGACTTCCAGATTTGTGTCAGCCCGCTGGAGGCCCACCGCGTGGCCGCCAGTTATCTGGAGAAGCTGGTGCCGGGCAGCGCTGGAACGCTGTTTGCCACGCGCGATGAAAATATCGAAAGCATGGCAAGCTGGCCCGCGCCGGAAAGCCCTTCGCAACGGATCTATTCCACGGAAGACTGCTGCGCCGTGCGTGGAGGCCGGCTGCACGCCCACCTTGAATCGCCCAAGGGACTTACCTGCCGTCATTTCAAAGGACCTGTTCCCGATGCTTACATCTGCTTCCCGCTCACCGCTCTGGGTGAGACGCTGGGAATCGTGCATGTGAGCGCGGCGACGCCCGGGCTCTTTACTGCTCCGCGGCTCATGCTGATTCAGCAGATCGGGGAATATGCCGCCCTGCGCCTGGCCAACCTGAAACTGCGGGAAAAGCTTCAGGACCAGTCCATCCGCGATCCGCTCACCGGTCTTTATAACCGCCGTTTCCTTGAAACCACCCTCGAACAGGAACTGCACAGGACGGGTGAACGGCGCGCCGGCATGGGAATTGGCGTGATCATGGCGGATATTGACGGCTTCAAGCTCTTCAATGACACCTTTGGCCATGAGGCGGGCGACCATGTTCTCAGGGAAGTGGGCGCTCTGCTCCGCCGCTCGGTCCGCTCCGAGGACGTGGTCTGCCGCTACGGCGGTGAAGAATTTCTGTCCCTGGTTCCGGACACCGCGCCGGAAGGCGTTTGCGAGCGCGCGGAACTCATGCGAATCGCCATTGCCAAGCTCGAATTGCAGCATAACGGCCGACCTCTCGGAAAAATTACCGCATCATTCGGCGTCTCGTTCTCGCAGGACAATTCCCTCACTTCCGACGAGTTGCTGCGCCATGCGGACGAAGCCCTCTACCTGGCAAAACGCAGCGGATGCGACTGCGTCCGCCTGAGCGAATCGGTTTCCCGTCTGCTCGGGCAGCATGAGAATGACGGCAGGGAAGCTCCTGCTCCAATACGTCCGCTGTCCACCACCGCCAAGCGGGCTTGAACTCACACAGGGATTTTGCCCTGAAGGTGGTGCGATTCTCTGCTGCACCCTGTCCCGAACATAAGCAACCGCTAATATTCGACTCAAAGACGTACTCCTAAGTAATGTTGTCCCCCGGCGGAAATGCATCTAAATAGATGGAAGCGTGAGCAGCTCGATTTCCTTAACGGCTAAGGGCTTTGACGTCCTGGTGATCGGCGGCGGCATCAATGGTGTGGCCGTTGCCCGCGAGTGCGCCCGAAACGGCAAGCGCACGCTGCTGGTTGAGCAGAACGACTTTGCCTCCGGCACCACCAGCCGGTCCACACGCATCATTCACGGCGGCCTGCGCTATCTGGAGCACGGGGAAATCTCCCTGGTGCGCGAGTCGTTGCGCGAACGCGAGCGCCTGCTGCGGCAGTCTCCGCATCTGGTGCGGCCCATGCGCTTTCTTCTTGTCCTGCCGGCAAAGCCGCGTTCGCTGCTGCGCAGCGCCATGGCGGTAAGAACAGGTTTGTGGCTTTACAGCCGGTGGGCGCGCGTGCAGCGTACGGCTTCCACCGGAATTGGGGACCTGGAAAAGCAGCTTGATCAAGGCCGCTCCTGGTCCATTTATTCCTACGAAGACGCTCAGTGTGAGTTTCCCGAACGCCTGGTAGCGGAATGGCTGGCGGAAAGCATTGCCGCCGGCGCCGTGGTCCGCAATCACACACAGGTGCTGGAGATCACCCGCTCCAACGGGCGGGTCACCGGCGTCCGCCTGCGCGACCGCATCTCCGGTCAGGAATATGCGGTGACCGCTCCGGCCATTGTGAACGCCACCGGGCCCTGGGCGGACGTGGTTGCCGGGTCGGCCGGGATCAAACCGGCGCGCATGATCGGCGGGGTCCGCGGATCGCATCTCGTGCTGCCTCGCTTCACCGGCGCTCCCGAACAGCCGGTTTATACGGAAGCTCTCGACGGCCGCCAGATCTTCGTGCTTCCCTGGAACGGCCAGACGCTGGTCGGCACCACCGAAGTCATGGATTCCGACCTCCCGGAAAACTCGCAGCCTTCCGCACAGGAAGTCGAGTATCTCTTCAGCAATTTCCTGCGATTGTTCCCGCACTCCGGTCTCTCCCGCTCCGACGTCCGTTACGTGTTCTCCGGCATTCGTCCTTTGCCTTACGCGCCGGGGAAGAAGTATTCCGCCATCACGCGCCGTCACGTTCTGCATGACCATTCTGACGATGGCGCCGCCGGAATGATCTCCGTGATCGGCGGCAAGCTCACCACCGCGGCCAGCCTCGCCCGCGACGTCGCCCGCAAGCTCGGCATGCAGGTCCCCGAACCTGCCTCAGTGCTCGCCGCTCCGGTGCAGGAAGAAGATGTGGAATCGGTCGTGCGGCAGTGGTCGCGCATCGTTGCCTGCAAGGCGCGCATTCCCGAAGGCTGCGCCCACGGCATCGCCGAATGGCACGGCCGCCACGCTCTCGCCATCGCGCATGCTGCGTCACTCGACGAACGTTTGCGCCAGCCCATCTGCGCCCATGGCTGCCACCTTGTTGCCGAAGCCGTGGAAGCCGTGGCCCATGAATCCGCCATTACGCTCGGCGATATTCTTCTCCGCCGCGTCCCCGTGGCTCTTGGCGCATGCTGGTCGGAAGACTGCACGCGTGAAGCCGCCGCCAAGATCGGCTGCGCCCTGGGATGGGACCAGGCCCGCGTGCACCAGGAAATCGATGCCTTTGAACTGGAACGCAAGGCCTTCCTCCATCCCCAGCCCGTTCCGCCTGGCAAGGGCCGCCCGCTTGAACCTCTGCCCTCCTTGCGGACTGAAACCGCCTGAGCTGAAGCTGCCGGCAATCTGCCTCAATCCCTGGATCTGCGTTCATCCGCGGTAAGCCTTCCGGTTTCCTCTGCCGTGTGCCGCTGACCGAACGCTTCCGACCATACCAGCCATGCGCGTAGACCACATCACGTATGCGACATCAGTGTCCTCGGTGGTAACCGGTTTCGCTTCTCAATTTCCGCGACGTTGGCAAAGGCGGCGCGCTTCCCCCGGCGCATCGTGTCTCTCCCTGGCAGGTTTAACTTCCAGTAACTATTAGATCGTGGCCTACCCCCCTCTCCCCGTCATCCCCGGAAAATAAGGAGTTAGGTGAAGTCATCCCGGGGATCATCCCCGCAAAAATCACCCGAAATCCGGACTGTACCTGCGCAACTCCTGCGCGAGGTTTGGCGTCATTTATTACCACTTCGCCAATACCTGCGAGACACCCCAGCCGCCAGCCGCGAACTACCAGGCAGCAGCCACCAAGTACCAGATACCAGGTACCAGCTACTATCGGCTAAATTGTCAAAGACCTCTTACCACCTTCAGCACTGAGCTGTCTTTTTCATCCTAGCGCCATTCCATCTTTCCTTCGCCGCGAAATAGTTCATCCACGTGGTACATGTCTTTCATGGTCCACTGCTTAAACCTGGTACATGTTCTGAATTCATGGCTGGTACAGGATTGCCTTTCCAGCTTCTACTCTGCTACTTTCTTCTCACTGCAACAACGTTCGTCCTGCAAATGTAGTTTCTTCACCCCCCCTGTAACCGTCCGCCTTCCGGCTCCGGACGCCGCAGTCCAACCGTTCAATTGCTCCGCTTCGTGAATTTGCGGAACAACCGGTCCGTGGAGGCCTTCGTGAAAGATAAGTTTCTGGTTGCCGTGGTGGTGTTTGCGTCCATTTGCATAGTTGCTGCTTCCGCGCAGCAGGCGCCTAATCTGGAAAACGGATTCAAGGATTACGGTTCGTATGACGGCGGCCATCTTGATACCGTCAATCTGATGAACGGCAACCTGATGCTGCATGTGCCGTTGCTTCCCGTCTACGCGCAGCGGGGCAGCTTTGCGCCTCAGTATTCCCTCTACATGACCTCCAAGGGCTGGCAGACGCAGTGCAAGCCCATGAGCACCAGCTCCACCGGCGAAGTCTGCTGGTGGCAGACTTCAGGCGCCGGAGTCATGGTCATCAGCGGTGAAGGCCTTCTGATCCAGCGCACGCTGCTGAGAAGCTTCAGCGGCACCGGACAGACTCTCTACAACATGCAGAACTACACAGTGACCGGTCCGGACGCTTCGGTTCACCGTTTCATGGCGGTGCCCGGCGCGCCTTTGGCGCCCACCGGCGATCCGACCGTATATGAGTCCATGGACGCCTCCGGCTACCACATCGTGATTTCCAACCCCGATCTCAATGGCGTCATGAGCGGGGTCACCGTCACGGACCGGCAGGGCAGGCAATATACCGGCGCTTTTGACACTGATTACTCGACTACCACGGGCTGCGGCCGTCCCGGCATAGTGGGGATACCCCAGGTGGGAAACTACGCCCCAGTCACCGATGACGTGCCTTTCGGCGACCAATACTGCCCGCAATGGGCCCCTGCCCAGCAGGTCACCGACAGCAACGGCAACCAGATGCAGTTTGGCATAACCAGAATCAATCCTCCGCTGCTCACGGACACCCTTGGCCGGAGCATGCCTTTTACTTTCACCCCCGCCAGCCCTGCCACAGCGGATCCGGCAAAATGCGTCATCCCGGCCACGGGAGTTCTCTCTGCCACGGACTTGATTTACTACAACGCTCCAGACGGAACCGCTCACTACTTGCAGCGTTGTTACGCCAGTATGCCCATCCAGACCGCCTTCGGCATCCCAGACGTGGC
>DATIWA010000577.1:0-6626 GCA_035465515.1 Candidatus Limnocylindrales bacterium
TCACAGTTGCCTTCTGTTTGTATATGGCCCTGCACCATGGGCTGTTCGGGCTGCTGCTGGTGCTCATGGCCAGGCGCTCAAGCGTGGGAAACCGCCGGCCTCTCTTTCTGGCGCCGTTTTTCTGGGTTGCCATTGAACTGCTGCGAGACCGCGTGGTGGGCAATCCCTGGCTGCCTCTGGGCAGCGCCCAGGTGGATAACGTCCCGTTCGCCAGAATCGCGGAGGTAACCGGTATTTACGGCCTGTCGTTCGCGGTCATGCTGGTCAACTGCGCCTTTGTGGCCGCGTTGCTTCTAGTGGGCCGGAGGCGCACCAACCTGTTTATTTCGGCCACGGCGGCCGCCATCGCCCTGCAAATGGGTGTTTTCGCCAAAACGGAACCTTTCCCGGTGACCAGGGAGGCCACGCTGGTCCAGGAGGATGTGCCGGTCCTGGACGCCAACCAGTGGACCCCGCAGCTTTATGATCAGACCATCGGCTCGCTGGCGCAGCTCAGTGTCCGGAAAGAGCAGAAGTCCGCGGCCGGCGATCCGGGGTTGATCGTGTGGCCGGAATCGCCCGCGCCATTCTTTATTGACGATCCACGGTTGCGGCCATGGCTGGTGACCATTGCCCGTGACGCCAACTCATACCTGGTCGTCGGCAGCGTGGGCACGGCGCCAGGCGAGGCGCCGGGAAGTGAATCTCTCCTGAATTCGGCGCTGGTGGTCGAACCTGACGGGACCTATATGGGGCATTACGACAAGATCCATCTGGTCCCTTTTGGCGAGTATGTTCCGTTCAAGGACCTGCTTTTCTTCGCCAGCAAGCTCACGCGCGAGGTCGGGGATTTTGCCAGGGGTACCGAGCGCAAGGTTTTCGACCTGAATGGGACCAAAATCGGTGTTTTCATCTGTTATGAATCAATTTTCCCCGATGAAGTGCGCCAGTTTACCGCCAACGGCGCCCAGGTGCTGATCAATATCTCCAACGACGGATGGTATGGCGAGAGCGGCGCTCCGTTTCAGCATCTGCAAATGGCGCGGATGCGGGCAATTGAGAACCATCGCTGGCTGCTGGTTTCCACCAACAGCGGGATCACTGCTTCAATTGATCCTTATGGCAGGGTGGTGAAGAAGGCCCCGCGCAACGTGCGCACGGCGATTACCGTGCCCTTTTCGACCAATATCGAAACGACTTTCTACGTGCGTTATGGCGACGTTTTCGCGTGGATTTGTGTGGTAATCTCAATATTGGCGGTGTTTGTGCGCACCCGCATTCGGGCGCGCACCATGCTTGAAGCCCCGACCGCCTGAGCTGAATCTAATCCATATGGTTGAAGAACTCGAACGCGAATATGCCTCGATCCGCCACAAGGTTGCGGATCTGCGGAGCTATCTTTGACGCCTCTACGCTCCGTGCACAACTAGCTGACATTGAAAAACAGATCGCCGATCCCAGGGTGTGGTCTGACCAGGAGAAGTCACAGCAGCTCATGCGCCAGCGCAAGCGGCTGGAGACCTCGATTTCCCTGGATACAGACCTGGCCCGCCGGGTGGACGATATTTCCGCCTACTTTGACCTTGCCCGCGAGGGCGAGGCCGTCACCGACGATCTGAAGAGGGAAATCGATTCACTGCGCGAAATCTCCGAGAAGCTGGAAACCCAGACCCTGCTCTCCGGCGAAAATGACATGCGCAACGCCATTGTTACCATTCATCCGGGCGCGGGTGGAACCGAGTCGCAGGACTGGGCGGAGATGCTCATGCGCATGTACCTGCGCTGGGCGGAGCGCCAGGGCTTCTCCACGGAAGTGCTGGAGTTGCAGCCCGCGGAAGAGGCCGGAATCAAATCGGTGACTTTTACCGTGCTTGGCGATTATGCTTTTGGCCTGCTCACCAGCGAGATCGGCGTGCACCGCCTGGTGCGTATCTCGCCTTTCGACCAGCAGAGCCGGCGCCATACCTCCTTCGCCAGCGTCTTTGTGTCTCCGGAAATTGATGACTCCATCCAGATTGAGATCAAGCCGGAGGACATCCGTGTGGACACCTACCGGTCCGGCGGCAAGGGCGGCCAGCACGTGAATACCACCGATTCCGCTGTTCGGATCACCCATATCGCCACGGGAATCGTGGTGGCCTGCCAGAATGAGCGTTCCCAGCACAAGAACCGCGAGCGGGCCTTCAAGGTCCTGCGCTCCAAACTGTATGAGTACGAACTGGAAAAGAAGAAAGAGGCTTCCCAGAAGCTGGAAGATTCCAAGCTGGACATTGATTTTGGTTCGCAGATACGCTCTTACGTGCTGGCGCCGTACCGGATGATCAAGGACCACAGGACCAAGATGGAAATGGGCGACGTGGACCGCGTTTTGGACGGCGACCTGGGCCCGTTCATCCGCGCCTACCTTCTGGCCAGACGTAATCTGGGCGATGGGGGCGGAGGCCCGGCGGCAGCCAGATAAAGAGACCCGATAAGAACAAGCGATGAGCGCAATACTTGACCAAATCAAGCGCAACGCAGTGCCTGCGGCGGTAGTTCGCACAGCCTCCAAGGGCGCGCTTCCTCTGCCCGCCGGGGAGATGCTGGAAGTCCTGGTCTATCTCACCAAAAACCCGGTATTCAGCCAGGACGCACGAATGACGCTTGCAGGATGGGACCTGGAATCCGCCAAACAGGTAGTCAGCCAGAGCGACGCTGTACCGGAGGTGCTCGGCTACTTCTGGCAGGAAGAAAACCGCCGTCCCGCCCTGATGCCGGTGCTCATTGAGAACCCGGCCATTCCGGAAAGCCTGCTGATGGAACTGGCGGCTTCGGCGACGCGGGAAATTGTCCATATGCTCATGACCAGCCCGCGTGCTCGCAATGCGCCGGCGGTTTGTGAGGCGCTTGCCGCCAATCCCGCGGTTACTCCGGAGCAATTGCGCGAACTGAAAGGCGGTTCCGCCCCGGAGCCCGGGCCTGAGACACAGCCGGATGGCGGGATTGATCTCGAAACGGACGCCGCTCACGCGGCCTGGACACAGGAGCATGCGGCGGAGATTGCTGCGGAAGAAGGCAAGGGGTTTGAACTAACCGCAGGGGATGATCCCCCCGAAGGCGATGCTGCCGTCGTTCCGCAGGCGGAGCCTGTCCAAGAAGCGCTGGCGGTGGCCGCCCTGGCCGCGCAAAGCAGGTCGGCGGCTGCTGCGGTGGAAGACAAGCGCCTCACCATCATGCAGAAGATTGCCAGGATGACGGCATCAGAGCGCGTAAAAGCGGCGTTTACCGGCAGCAAGGAGGAGCGCGCCATACTGATCCGCGACGGCGCACGGGTTGTGCAGAATGCTGTTCTGGCATCGCCCAAACTGACCGATCCCGAGGTGGAGACATTTGCCGCGGCCAAAAACGTGAACGAGAATGTGCTGCGCGAGATCGCGCGCAATCGCCGTTTCATGAAGCACTATCCCGTCGTCCGTAATCTCGTGCTGAATCCCAAGACGCCGCTGGATATCGCTCTGCCGCTGGTCAAAATGATGCTGGTTTACGATTTGAAGGGATTGCAGCACAACAAAAGCGTCGCGGACACCATTCGCAAGGTCGCGCAGAAGTACTACAAGGAAAAAGCCATGTCCGGGGGCAAGGCCAAGGACTGAGAACAAATGTTTCGGCGTGCGCCCATGTAGCTTGCAAAGAACGCTGGACCGGGAGAGACCAACTGTGGATCCAAGCACCACGGACGATATCGGCAGGTTGTTGAAGGAATCGAAGACTATCGCGGTGGTCGGGCTTTCTGACAGCCCGCTGCGCCCCAGTTATGGCGTCGCCGCCTATATGCAGAGCAACGGCTACCGGGTCATCCCGGTGAATCCGGCCATCAAAGGCGCGCTGGGGGAAAAAGCGGTGGCTTCCCTTTCGGACATCAAAGAAAAAATCGATATTGTGGACGTGTTTCGCCGCCCAGAATTTGTGCCGGAAGTGGTGGATGAGGCAATCCGCCTGAAGGTCCCGGCAATCTGGCTCCAGGAAGGCGTGGTCCATGAAGAAGCCGCGGAGAAGGCGCGTAAGGCAGGAATTCAGGTGGTAATGGACCGCTGCATTCTGAAGGAGCATCGGGCCAGGTTCCGATAAGCAGCTCTAGCTTTTGTTGTCGTCCTTTGTGGATGGCCCCTGATTTCGCAGCCTGCGAATTTCCTCCAGCCGTTGCGCGAACAGCTTTTCACGGCCTTCTCTTGTCGGGTGATAGTACAGGCGGCCGCGCAGATTGTCGGGCAGGCATTCCATGTCGGCGACTTTCTCTTCCAGGTCGTGCGCGTATTGATAACCCTTGCCGTAGCCGACCTGTTTCATGAGCTTCGTCACGGCGTTGCGGATGTGCAGCGGTACCGGCTCTGCCGCCGTCTTCTCCACGTCTTCCAGGACCTGGCCATAGGCCGTGTACAGGGCGTTGGATTTGGGCGCCAGGGCCAGGTAGGCAACCGCCTGGGCCAGAGCCAGCGCTCCTTCCGGCATGCCAAGGAAGTCAATGGCTTCTTTTGCCGAAAGGCACAGATTCAGGGCCTCCGGCGCCGCCAGGCCGATATCTTCTGAGGCCATGCGCACCACGCGGCGGGCGATGTACAGGGGGTCTTCGCCGGATTCCAGCATCCGGCCCAGCCAGTAGAGAGACGCATCCACATCGCTGTTGCGCACAGACTTGTGCAGCGCGGAGATCAGGTTGTAATGCTCTTCGCCGGCCTTGTCGTAGAGAAGCACCCGCTTTTGCAGCGTGTCTTTGATGATCTGTTCCGTGATCTCGCCATTGTCTCCGGCGGTCGCTGAAGCCACTTCCAGAACGTTGTACGCTGAGCGCGCGTCGCCGCTGGAGTAGGCCGCAATCTGCTCCAGAATCTCATCGCCGGCGCGCAGCTTCATCTTGCCCAGCCCGCGTTCGCTGTTTTCAAGGGCGCGGCGCAGCAGCACCACGATCTGCTCCCCGGTCAACGGGTTCAGAACGTAAACCCGGCAACGAGAAAGCAGAGCGCCGTTGATCTCAAAGCTGGGATTTTCTGTTGTGGCGCCGATCAGCCGGATGTTGCCGCGCTCCACATGAGGCAGGAATGCGTCCTGCTGGGCGCGGTTGAAGCGATGGATTTCGTCAATAAAGAGAATGGTCCGTGTGCCGTAGGCGCGCGCTTTCTCGGCGTCGGCCATCACCTGCTTGATTTCCTTGATTCCGGAGAGCACGGCGGAGAACTCGATGAACTCGGCGCGCGTGACATGGGCAATGATCTGGGCCAGCGTGGTCTTGCCCGAGCCGGGCGGTCCCCAGAAGATGATGGAACCGGGATCATCGCGTTCAATTTGCAGCCGCAGCGGCTTTCCCGGCGCGAGGATATGCTCCTGGCCAACGAATTCGTCCAGCGTGCGCGGACGCATCCTGTCGGCCAGGGGGCGGGCGCCCTTGCCCTGCTGCTCCGGAAGTGCCTGAAAAAGACTCATGGAATCGGGTGATCTGATAATCGGATGACCGCCGTGATCTCAAAAACCTTACCACTGATCAGCACAGATGACACGGATGAGATCGAAACCCAGGTCAAATGCTGTATTGGTCCGTTTCACCGGAGCTCATCAGCGGCAGGGGCTTCCCGTCTCTGCCGCGCCGCCTCATACATGACAAGGGAAGCGGCGACCCCGGCGTTGAGCGACTCCACGCGCGCGGAGTGGGGAATTGTGACCAGTTCGTCGGCCTCGGCCAGGACCGCCGGCGGCAGGCCTGCTCCTTCGCTGCCGATCACGATCAAAACCGGACCGGTAAAATCTGCTTCGTATAACGGCTTGCCTTTGTGCGAAGAGGTCGCGACCACCCGCACTCCATGCTGCTTCAAGAGCTCAATCGTCTCGCCGAGCTTCACCCTGATCAGAGGCTCGCGGAACAACGATCCGGCGGAGGCCCGAACGACTTTGGGGTTGAAGTGGCTGACCGTCTTTTCCCCCAACAGCACGCCGCGGGCAGAAAATGCCTCGGCCGAGCGGATGATGGTCCCAAGGTTGCCGGGGTCCTGAATGCCTCCGGCCGCAACCAGCAGAGAGTCTTCTCCCAGGCCCTGGAGCAGATCATCCAGCCTGGCCGGTTTGAGCCTGACCAGGGCGGCAACACCCTGCGGCGATTCCGTGCTTACCGCGCTGGCAAAGATTTCGTCCGGCAGCAGCAACGCCTCGGTATGGCTGGAAATCTGCGGCAGCAGCCGCACAGCGTGGTTCTTGCCGCTTTCGCTGAAAAAGATGGCCTGGAAACGCAGCCCGCTGCGAATCGCTTCTTCGATGATCCGTATTCCCTCAATGGCAATCGCGCCCTCTGCGGTAGCTTCGCTCTGGGTAAATGCCTTACGCAGGTCCTTCACCAGCGCGTTCTGACGGCTGGTGATGTGCCGCAGCCGGGTTTCGTCCTGTACGGTCATTCATTGCAATCATACTGATTCCCGGCCTCAGCCGCTGCGGTTTGGGTTTTTCCCAAAAACTGGTTTATTCTTTATGGTTTGTCTCAGGGAAGTTCCCCTGGTTCCACGTCTACACAGGAGTTGCTTTGACCGCGGAAATCATCAAGATCAACCCCGAAAATCCGGACACGCGCATGGTGTCTTACGTTGCTGACCAGATCAAAAAGGGGCAGGTCGCCGGCATGCCCACAG
>DATIWA010000578.1:0-3915 GCA_035465515.1 Candidatus Limnocylindrales bacterium
GACCGCGAGAGGGAGCGCCGCGACCGATATTCGCCCTCCAACCGGCCCGGAGGACAAGACCAGGCGCCGGACCAATATCACTCTCAAAGCCCATCCTCTTCCTCCCCGGGTGACCGCGACCGCGATCGCGACACGGCGACAGATCAGCGGAGTTCGCAACAGCGCGACGACGATCTGGCCAGCCGGGTCGGCCGCACAGAAGCGGAACGCATCAAGCAGGAAGAGCTCAAGAATGAGGTGAAGCGCTCCGCCGCGGAGATCAACTGGGAATACGCAGTGATCCAGCGCATGAATCCCGAGGACCTCACCACTCGCCTTGTTCCCTTCAACCTGGGCAAAGCGATCGCAGGCGATGATTCCCAGAACGTCTTCCTCCAGCCGGGTGACGTAATCACCATCTTCTCCCAGCATGACATGCAGGTCCCCATCGGCCAGCAGACCAAATTCGTTCGTTTGGAAGGCGAGTTCCGGTCGGCCGGCGTATATCAGGTGGAACCCGGAGAGACGCTGCGCCACCTGATCGAACGCGTGGGCGGGCTTACACCGCAGGCTTATCTCTATGGCGCCGAATTCACGCGCGAATCCGCGCGCGAGGACCAGCAGAAGCGGCTCGATGAATACGTTGACGACCTGGAACGCTCCGTCGAGCGCAACGCCAGTTCACAGCGTAACCTCACCGGCGAAGAGGCCGTCACGGAGAAGCAGTCGCTGGAGGGCCAGCGGCGGCTTCTTGACAAGATACGCCAGCTCAAGGCCACGGGACGCATCGTGCTCGAACTGAAGCCCGGCGCCTCTGACGCCAATGTTCTCCCTGACCTGGTCCTGGAGGACGGAGACCGTCTGCTGGTCCCATTCCGTCCCGCCACCGTCAACGTCATCGGCTCGGTCTACAACAGCAACTCGTTCATCTTCAAACCCGGCAAGACGGTTGGCGACTACATGCGCGTGGCCGGCGGCGCCACTCGCAACGGAGACAGAGGCCGCTCATTCATCATTCGCGCCGACGGCACTACCGTGGGCAGCCAGGGCCACAGAGGCCTGTTCACAAGCAGCTTCGACCAGGTCCGACTCATGCCCGGCGACAGCATTGTTGTGCCGGAAAAGCTGGACAAAGGGGTGGTGCTGCGAGGATTCAAGGACTGGACGCAGATCATCAGCACCTTTGTGCTGGGAGCTGCCGCGGCCAAGGTCCTCTTCTAACCCCGCCGCCGCGGTGAGAGACGTGGCATGGCACAGGCCGGCGGACCATTCAACGTGAAAAAAAAGGCACAGCCGTAGCGGCTGTGCCCCATAGAAAGCTGCGAACGCGCGCCGGTCAGAACTCCGGTGGATGACTTCCGCTGTCCGAGTGGCCGCCATGGTCGTCGGCGCCGGTATCTTTGGTGTCAGACCCCGAGAGATCGCCGCTGCCGGAACTGCCGCTGCTGGAACCGCTGGTTTCATGCTGCGAGTCGGAGCCGTCGTGATGATCTCCGCTGGAAGCTTCAATGCGCTTCAGGGAATCCTCATCATGATCGGAGTGGCGGTCATCATGGCGACCGGGGCGCTCCAGTTCAGGACGCATGTCGCGCGTGGGGCGCGGCGTTTCCGGACCACTCTCAAACCCGACACGGCTGGAGAAGCCGGCGCGGACGAGCACGGATTCCCCCATGCCTTTGGCTGAGTCAAGCTGCACAACGCCTTCGTGCACGTCAACTTCCGTGAAACCGAGGCGGTTGACTTCCACCTCGAAGACGGTGCCACGCACGGAAATGACGGCGCTGGGCGTGCCAATCTGGAAACCGGGACTGCCGCCCAGACGTTTCTGGATTTCAGCGCGCACGCGGCCGATGAGCAGCTGAATGTAACGCCAGTTTCCGGATTCGGGCTGCTTGACGAGCAGACGTGTGTTAGGACGGACCAGGACGTCACTGCCGTCGGCCAGCCGCAGGAGCATGCGGCCGTCCTGGGTTGAAATGAGTGTTTCCGCAGGCAAGACCTCCCCGCGGCTGGGGGCGCTAAGCGACTGGCTGGGCAACTGGATGGAGACCTTGCCCTTGAAGTCGGTGATGGTCGCGCCGGCGAAAGGAGCATTCAGCGGAGCGACTTGTTTTTCCTGCGCGGAGGTCAGAATGCAGCAAAACAAAACAAATAGAAGCTGCAGCTTGCATACGGTTTTCATGGGACCACCTCAGTTGCTTCCCGGACCCCTCGCGGCAATACGAACGTGAACGAGGTACCCGAGTTTTCATTACTGCTGACTTCCACCCTCCCGCCGTGCTGCTGGCAGATACGGCGCACAAAGCTCAAGCCCAGTCCCCAACCGGGGATCGACTCGCTGCGCGAGGGACGATAGAAACGTTGAAAAATGTTTTTGAGTTCGGCGGCGGGAATGGCCGGGCCCGAGTTGTGCACTTCAAATTCAAACTCATTTTCCCGCGAGCCCACGCGGACCTGGACGTCAGAGCCGCGGGCGCCGTACTTGATGGCGTTGCTGACCAGGTTCAACAGCGCGCCGGAGATGAGGGGTTCATCGCACAGGATGCGGTCATCGTCGCAGTTGATGTGTACGGCCACGTTGATGTGAGCGGCGGCGGCGAGCGGACGCACCACTTTTTCCACATGCCCGGCCATGGCGCGGATGCTGGCCTGTGTCACGCGCAGGGGCCGCGCTCCGGCATCGAGACGCAGGACTTCAAGATAGGTGTTGATCATGGCCACCAGGCGGTTGGTCTCGCGGAAGATGGTGGCGGGGGCGTCTGCGCCGGCGGGCGAATCGGGATAGCGCATGAGGAGTTCGGAAAAGCCCTGAATGGCGATGAGCGGCGTGCGCAGCTCATGAGTGACAAAGCTGAGAGCTTCCGAGCGCGCCTGGTCGCGTTCACGCCGGGCGGTAATGTCTTCGGCGATCAGCATGACTGCGCCATCCTGGGCAAAAGATGTCCAGGGCAGGGGGACGGCATAAAGGTGCCAGAGTTCTTCGCCCAGGGGCAGTTCGGTTTCCACCCAGGCGCCGCCCGCCTGGGCCACGGCGGCCAGTTCGGGCCATGCGCTGTTGAGCGTGCTCAGCTGGTGCAGGTTCTCCGGGGATGAACCCTGAGCGGCGCAAAATTTCTTCCACGTCGGATTGGCAAAGCGCAGATGTCCATCCTCCCCGTAGACGGCAAGGCCTTCACGCATGGTCTCAATCAGCGTCTGTTGAAAGCTGTAGAGGGATGAAAGCTCGGCCTGAAGGTCACCGAGCGCGGCGAGCTTCCAATGAAGCCGCTTTTCCGCGCGAGTGTCCTGTGACAGTGTCACGGATTGCCCGGAGCTTCTGGCGGTCCCGGGGCGGATGGTCTGGCGAAGCTGTTGCAGGCGCGCGGTAATTTCACGGTTTACCAGCAGCAGGTTTTCCAATTGCGCAATCGGGGCGGCCAGCACGCCGGCAAGCAACACGGGGCCGTAAAAGAGCAGGCGGTGAAAATCGAGAAACAGAACGTAGGCGCCCATGTAGCCGCCAATGAGAAGAGCCAGGACCGTGAGCAATCCAAAAACGCCGGGGAAGCGAACGACGATCCAGAGGGCAAGAGCGCCGGTGAATGCCACCAGCAGGAGTTGCCAGGCCAGGCCCAGTCGCGCAAGCGGCCTCCCGGCGAGAAGGGTATCAAGTGCGTTGGCGTTGACTTCCACGCCGGGCATGGGGGACTGTCCGCTAACCGGAGTAAAAAGGCGGTCAGACATTTCGACTGCTCCAAAGCCGATGAGGACGGCCTTGCCGCCGAGCTGGGGAAAAGATTTTCCGGCAAGCAGGTCTCCGGCGGAGACGACCGCGAACGGGGCAGGTTGTTGACCCGGGTCGAACTGCCGCCTGTAGTCAATGATGAGCGGATGGAGATCAATGCGCTCCAATCCGGGCGCCGCACTGCTGGCGGTTTGCAGGGAACGCAATTCGGG
>DATIWA010000579.1:0-5037 GCA_035465515.1 Candidatus Limnocylindrales bacterium
AATTGCAGCGGTACGGAAGAAGTCGCCGTCCTTTCTGAAGCCGCCACGACATACGGAGCGGTCACCAGGCAGCAGACTCGCCAGTGTTACGCCAACTTCGTGTATCCTCGCGAAATTTCCACCCTGCGCAATGCCTATAAGAATGTCCCTCAGCCACAGCAACCGGGCGCGACCGCGGGCAGCCAGCCCGGTTACCTTCCCTTTACCCTCAATGACCGGCAGCCGAACGACAGTGACGAGCCTCCTGATTTTGCCTTCCAGCAGGGACCGCTGAGCAAGGAAGCGGTGCTGATGGATTTTGCCAACGACCTCAGGCGGCAGCACTTCAGATTCATCGGCATCAACGGCACGAACATTCTTGACGTCCTGTTTCTGGCCAACTTTCTGCGCAGCTCCTGCCCGGACAGCCGGCTGTTCATCCTGAATTCCGATCTTCTGTTTGAGCGCAGCCAGGACAACGCTCCTTATATAGGCATGTTGTCGGTAACCACCTATCCGCTGATCGGGCGGAACGTGCACTGGACCGGCGGCGAAGGCTTGCCGCGCCAGCCGTTCGCCGACCAGTACGAGCAGGGGCAGTACAACGCCGCGTTGAGGGCCATGCAGACCACCCTGCCGGTCGAGAACGGGGGCGGCACGCAGGCGGGCAGCAGGTTTTACGAGATTGCACCTCCATTCGACAGGCCGGCAGACGGATCTTTCCCGGATCGGCTCCCGGTGTGGATGACCGTCGTAGGCACCGGCGGCTACTGGCCGGTCCAGGTCCTTTTCCCGGCCGGGAACGAAGCGGCTTCCGGGAGCCCCAAAATGACGCCCCTGGATTTCTCGCCCGCATGGGCCACGACCACCGGCGTTCTCATCGCGCTTTGTCTCGCCCAGTGCCTCGTCTTGTTGCGCCCGTCGCCCTTTGCGTCACGCCTGCGTGATTTTGCGGTCACCGGAGTTGCGTGCTCGCAGCGGCTGTTCTTTATTAACGTTGCCTCCGCCTGTCTTGCCCTGTGCGTCGCCATGCTTCTGACGCCGGCATGCCGGTTCGGGCCCAGCGAAGGCTACATGTGGTGGCTCTTCGCTGCCGGCGCCGCCGCCGTGGGATGTCTCTTTGCAACTTGTTTTCGGCTGGAATTCCAGTGCCGCGCCATGTTGCGAAATTGTGCGGGCGAGCGGAATGACCATCAGTTCCTGCATACGCTGGCCCATGCCGGGGTCTGGACCGTTGCCGTGCTGGGAGAATGGCTCTGGATTGCGCTGATGTGGGACCAACCGGGCCACTACAGCTTTTTCTTTGCTTACCGCGCCGTGCACCTGGCTACCGGAGTTTCCCCGTTTACGCCCGCGCTGCCTCTTCTCGCATCGGTTTATCTGTGGTGCGTCTTTGAAATCTGGCGTCTGCGCTTCGCTGACCAGGTGCGTCCACGGCTGCTTGCCGCCGGCAGCGTTGACAGCGCGGTCCCCGGGGCAAAAACAGAACAAGCCATCGCGCGGTCCGTGAACCGCTTCTGGCTTCGCCCCAGCTACGCCGTCAGTTGCGCCATCCTTTTCGGCATCTGGTTGTTCTTCCTGCATCCCACGGACCCGTTTGAAGTCTTTGAGCACCGCGCCTTCGTATGGCTTTACGAGATCATGCTTTGGGTGGCGGTAGGTCTGATGGTTTCAAGCGGCTTTCGTCTGGGACAGACATGGTCTGACCTGCGGGGGCTGCTGCGCGAGTTGGAACGTTCGCCCATCCGGCTGGCATTTGCGCGCGTGACGGAATCGTCATGGTCCCCCATCTGGGAATCCGGAGACCAGGAAGACGAGTTCATCGCCATGGCGCGCTCGTTTGAACTCCTCACGGTGATCAAATCGGGCGGCGCCTTGATGGACGACCAGCTCAAAGAGCAGGTAGCTGAAGCCGAGGCGCTTCGACGCGGCCTGCGTGCCGATTGGGAACATTACTCAGCCGGAATTCCCGGCAAGGAAAAAACGGCGACTGCTCAGAAGTTGCATGAACAGTTCGGGGTGTTGCAGGACAAACTGGCTGCCATCATGAATGGCATGTTCAGCAAGCTCCAGGCATATTGGGCAAGTCACGGCACACATGCCGCGGACGAAAAAGATGACTCCGCGCGCCAGGCCCGCGGCATGGAAGAGTACGTTGCGCTGCGCTATGTGGCTTTTATTCGCGGAGCGCTCGGGCATGTGAAGCACCTGCTGATCTTTACCGCCGCGTGCTTCAGTTTGGTGCTGATCGCTCTGAACATCTATTCCTTTGAGCCGCACCAGTCGCTGATCTGGTCCTTTACCGTAATTTTTGCCGCGGTGGGCGTTACTGTCATCGGAGTGCTGATGGAGGCGCATCGCGACCACATTCTCAGCCGCATCACCGGCACCAAGCCGAACGAACTGGGATGGCAATTCTATGTCCGCGTGGCCGGATTCGGCGCAGCGCCGCTGCTGACGCTTCTGGCCACACACTTTCCCGCCATCGGACGATACCTGATGTCGCTGTTCCAGCCCGGCATGGAGGCCTTGAAATAGCAACGGCTCGCCGAACACAAGCCTATTTCTCCGGCATTTGCGATTCGCTGAAGCCCGGGTCGGTCAGGACCACCTGCCCGTCTGGCTGCTTTTCCAGCCCGGGCGCATAGGGTCCCAGCAACTGGCGCCGCCACCAGGCCCCTGTTTTGCGCTTCTCCGCCGGGCTGGTAAACCAGTATTGCCAAATCGCGATACGCACCCTCCGCGGCGGGCTTCCCGCAAATGGATTGCCGGCAAAGAGCTGAAGCACGTCCGGATCATTGCGCAACAGTCGCTCCGCCGTGAGCAGCACAAACTGGTTCTGCCGCCAGGACCCAAGCGATGCAAACCACAAGTTCCAGTCCAAGCGGGGCTGATAAGGCGCGTAAATTCCCGGGGCCTTGAACGGGTCTTGGGGCTTGTAGCGAAAAGGATACGCGGTCCAGCTCCTGCCGTCATTGCTGCCCTGAAACTCCAGCTCGTAGCGCTCGTGCGTCATCACCGCGAAGAGGCCATAGCTGTTGGCGATGCGAAACGGCTCCAGCAGCCGCGCGGGCGCTTCAGGGAATGGACTGCCAATCGTCAAAGTTTGAAGGAGGCCGGTTGCGGTGACGTAGAAAACAAGCCCCAGTGCCCATCCGGCGACGATGCGGCGAGCTGGAATAAGCCACCTCTGCATGCGTGAACTCGCTGTGCCTGTTTCAACGCTCTCTGTGACGTTGTCCTCCGCGGCCTGTGTTGGCGGCGCCGGCTGCCACCGGCGCGGCGCAACGCTCCGCAGGAATTTATCGTCGAGCAGCAGGAAACCCAGACACAGAACAAGGTAATTGAGAAAGGCGTAATTCGCGGTGACGATAATGGCCGCCTGAAACGGTGTCACGATCAGGAAGCAGATGATCTTGAATCGCCGGGGCAGGAAGAGCATGAATACCAGTCCCAGTTCCACCACCAGCGTCAGCAGGGCGGTGGCGGCATGGAACTTGTGCGGCAGTTGCTGCACGTACCAGCCAGCCCAGGTGGGCAAGGGGCCGTTCTGGTAATAGTCGTCCATGGCGGTCAGATGGCGCCATGAATAGTCTCCGCTGGCCATCTTCACCACGCCAGATTCGAAATAAATCCGGAACCACTCCCATCGCAGCAGAAACAGGCTGGCGCGCGAAGGCGGATGGGCATCTCCCAGCCCCGGCCGCAGCCCGGGGGGAGCAAAGAAAAGCGAGATGAAACCGGCTTCCAGGAGCATGCCGTCAGATTGATAAGCGGAGAAATCTTGCGCCGCAGCCACAAAAGAGAGAAAACAGACAAAGCACACAAAGAGCGAGCCGCGGGGCCAGAGGTTGAAGATCACAGCAAGAGATGCGGCTATGCCCAGCCAGCACAGGAACGTCAGCATGCGGTCGCTGGCGGAAAACCACAGCAGCGTGGGAGCGAACCAGAAACGTTCCAGCCCCGGATAGTAGCCTGGAACCCTGGAAAGATAGTCGCCCGCCGGCAGAATGCCCTGCGGCCCAATCAGGCCCCGGGCCTGAAACAGAAGGGAATAAAAGGCAGAAAAGTAGATCGCTCCCAGCGCGCGAAGGAAAATCCAGCGCGGCCGCAGATGACCGGGATGGTTTTCATCTGCGACTTCAGGGTCCAGCAGCCAGTGCGCCGATCTCCGCCAGAATTCCACCCCGCGATTATAGAAGCGCCGTTCCACCGGCGTGTTCGCGGGCCCTTTATGTGTTTCTGATTCCCGTCACCTCTCCGCTGCTGTGACTGACATCACATTTTTGGGCCGCGCAGCGGCCGACAATGTAAAAAGGAGTTTTATATCCATGCAACTCACCGCACTGAAATACGGATATGCAAAGGTTGTGAACACCTCATTTGATGAGGCGCTGGAAAATGTGCGCAATGCCCTGCAGAGCGAAGGATTCGGCGTGCAGGCAGAGATCAATATCAGCAACGCGCTCAAGGAAAAGCTGGGCGTTGAGGTGCCGCGGCAGATGATTCTTGGCGCATGTAATCCGCAGCTGGCGTTCGAGGCATTGCAACTTGAGCCGGAAGTCAGTCTCCTGCTGCCCTGCAACGTGACGATTCAACAGAAGCCGGGCGCCGTGGAAGTTGCAGTGATTGACGCCGCCAAGCTGATGAGTTTTGTCGGCAACCCGGCCCTGGAGCCGCTTGCGGCCGAAGCCGGGCGGAGGCTCCAGCGGGTGCTTGAAAAAATTCAGCCGTAGACCCCAATCATAGTTGACAATATAACCATATGGATATATAGTTAATTGCATCGGAGTTGTGCTTTGTCCCTGATGCTGAGTGAACGAATGACTGAGTTGGTAGCCCAGAGATTTCGGCTGCTGGGCGAGCCGATGCGGCTGCGGATACTCCAGGCCCTGGAATCCGGCGAACTTTCCGTCAATGAGATCGTCGCCGGTCTGAGAAGCAGCCAGCCGAATATTTCAAAACATCTTCAGGCCCTTTGCCAGGGCGGCCTGATCAGCCGCCGCCGCGACGGGCTGAACATTTTCTACTCCATTGCCGATCCCATGGTGTTCAAGC